>CAKPPL010000011.1 GCA_934177555.1 uncultured Clostridia bacterium | reverse complement strand
TTATATGGTATCTAACACCTGGAAGGTCTTTTACTCTTCCTCCTCTGATTAGAACTACACTGTGTTCTTGTAAGTTGTGTCCTATTCCTGGAATATATGATGTTACTTCATAACCATTTGAAAGTCTAACTCTGGCAACTTTTCTTAATGCTGAGTTTGGTTTCTTTGGTGTTACTGTTTTTACTACTGTACATACACCTCTTTTTTGTGGTGCTCTATTATTTGTTAATTTTTTATTTTTTGAGTTATATCCATGTTGTAATGCTGGTGCAGTAGATTTTGCCTTTGTTGTTTGTCTTCCTTTTCTTACTAATTGATTAATTGTTGGCACTTAAATTTCACCTCTTTTCTAAAAAAATATAAATCACGTTAGAATGTTAATTCTATCGCGATTTATATTTTATCATTTTTTCCTTATTATGTCAATGGTTTTTAGGTTAATCTATATTTTTTTATTTCTTAGTATATTTCATTTTTGTACCTGGTTCTTTATATATAGTTCCTTTTTCATGGCTTCCTAAAGCACTTGAAACATAAGTACATGTACCACTTGCATATTTGAATCCTGAAAGACAATATCTTCCTCCATTTAATTTTCCTCCTGTTATACTTATTGTTACACTTCCTTCATAAGTACTTATTGCTCCATATCCTCTACTTCCACTTGTATAAGTTCCTCCTGTTACTGTTCCACCACTAATAGTTATTTTATTTCCTGAACCTTCTGATACAATTCCATCTATTTCTCCTTTTAAACTTCCATTAGTCATTTGCAATGTTGCTCCAGAACTTAATTTTGCGCCATAATGTTTTCCTGTAATTGTTCCTCCATTAATTACTATTTTTGATGAAGTCCCACTTACACTTAGTGTTGCAACATTCTTATCTACATTTTGAGCTCCTTCTATTTTTGCTCCTGAATTAATTGTTACTGTTCCTTTCTCACAGACTATAGCTTTTAATGAATCTGCTTTTATTGTTAAATTAGATAATTCAACAGTTCCATAATTTTTTATACATTCTGATCCATCTTGTTTTATAGTACCACTTGAGTTTATTACTAATTTTCCAGTATTTCTTAATTTACCTTGTAATGTCTTTCCATTAAGATTAAATGTAATTGTTTTATTAGTATCTATATTTGCATCTTCAGTTCTATTTACTAATAATTTTACTGTTCCACTACTTGAAACTGCATTAAATGCATTTTGTATACTTGTATATTTAGTTGAATTATATTCTGCTATTGCAGGTCCTGTTGTAAAACTAATTGTTGATGATTGGTTTGAATTTCCTGCATTATCATATGCTATTATATATGCATTATATTTTGTAGATGGTGATAATCCATTTAAAGTTGTTACAGTAGTTGATGTATATGATCCTCCACTCTTTGCATAATAAACTGTTTTACTTTTTAATTTACTTCCACCTGTATCTTCTGCAGAATAACTTATTGTTGCTTGTGTAGCTATTATACTTGATGCTGAACCAGATATTGATACTGTTGGTTGGGCCTTATCAATATTAGTTACTGAATATGATGCTTGACTTCCTGTTTGACCTGTGCTATCAACCAATCTTGCATACATTGCTCCATTAGCACTAAATGTTATTGAACTTGCTGTTCCCCATCCATTATTATTTGCTTTTGTTTGTAAAGTAAATCCTGATTTATTAGCTGTAGCTGTTACTATTACATTTCCATTTGTCCATGCTGTTTTATCTGCTTTTAATGTTACCCCTGGTACTGTAGCTGTAGTAGCTGTAGCTGTTACTTTAGTTGTGTTTCCTGCAACATCTTTTACTTCTATTACAATACTATAATTTGAAGTTTGTGTTAGTTTATCAAATGTATATGTTCCACTGTTTTGCCAACCAGAAAAACTTTTTCCTCCATCTTTACTAAATCTATATCCACTTATTCCACTCTTTCCATATTCTTCATTTTCATTTGTATCATCTGTATTTGCTGTAACTTTTACGCTATTTGTTGTTACTGATGTTTGTGGAGTAAATGTTTTTGGCGCAAGTTTATCTATATTGGTTACATTATAACTAGCATCTTTTCCTGTTTGACCTGTACTATCAACTAATCTTGCATACATTGTTCCATTTTTATCAAATACTCTTTTAGCTTCACTTGACCATTCTGCCGTATTAGTTTTTGTTTCTAATGAAAATTGAGAATTAGATGATTTAACATTTGCAATTACTGTTACATTTTGATTTGTCCAATCAGTTGGAGTTGCATTAAATGTTATATTTCCAACTGCATCTGGAACTGTTTCTGTTTCTATTGTTTTTGATGATATTGTTTCATTTCCAACTATATCAACTGCTTTTACTTTTACTTTATATTCTGTTGTTTGTTTTAAATTTTCAAATTTATATGTTCCACTTTCTTGTATATCTGTCCAAGTTTTTCCATCATCTATACTAAACGCATATCCATATATACCACTAGAACCATATTCTTCTGTTGTTTCTGCATCCTCTGTATTTGCATTTATTTCTATACTATTAGTTGTTTTTATAACACTTATTTCTAAATCATTTGGAGATAATTTGTCTATATTAGTAACCTCTCCTATTAATTTATCATTATTATCTGCTGTATCTACTACTTGTTCAGTAATTTCATCAACTAACCTAACATAGATTTTTTCATTTCTTTCTACAACCAAACCATTATATGGATAATCTGTCCATGTTGAAGTTTCTCCAATTTTTCCAGTATCTGCTTCTGTTTTATACTGTATTTTATAATACTTTGTTGTTTCTGATATTGTTACAGTTACATTTTGATTTGTCCAATCACTTGGTTCATTAGAAAATATAACTCTATAATCATCTATATTTCCATCTGCATCTATATAATATGATCTCTCACTATTTACATATGTAACTTTATATGATTGTGAACTAGAGTCATATTCTAATTCATATAAATTTTTTCCTATATATTTATCTAGCTGACTTTTTAATATTTCCTCATCTTCCTCTGTTAGTAATCCTTCTGAATCTCTCCCTACTGTTGCAACAGTAGCTAATCTTATAGCTTCTTTTTCACTAGAGATTTCTGTTGCCTCTTTTCCTTTTTTTGCTTGTGTTAATGTACTATCTTGTCCTGTTAATATAGCAATACTTATTCCTGCTAATATTAATAAAACAATGATTGTAACAATAAGAGCAATTAATGTTATTCCTTTTTCTTTTTTTATCATATAACATTCCTCCTTTGTCTACTTAATACTTAAACACCCCTCTATTTATAATACCACTTTTTTACAAAATTTTCAATATTTTAGGATAATATATTCCATATAAAAGAACTGATTTTTAAATTTTCAGTTCTTTTATATTTATTTATTATTTACATTTCCTTCTTGCAAAATATTGTTATTTATATTAAAAATTTTCATTAATATATATTTAATTTTTTTAATATTATCATTATACCCTATAACATTTATTTTCATATTTTTTATTGCATTTTTGCAAACTTTTTTTATTCTTTTTTGTTCTTTTTCTGCTATTTTTTCATTTTCAATATATGAAATAGCATATGTGATTTCTGGTACTTTTTCTTCTTCAAAACCAACTATATTTGAAAATGACATTGCATAATTATATACTAATTCTTTATAATTTTGATTATATTCTTTTGCAAATTCAAAATATAATTCACAAATTGATGGATCAATTTTTTTTATAGCTCTCTTATCTATTTTTTTATAATTTGCTCCTGAATATTTTACTAATTCTTTTGCTATTTGATCTCTTCTTACATTATCATTTAAATAGTTATTTAATTTTTTTCCATCTGAATATATTACTAATGTATCTCCATTATTTATTTCTGCTTTATAAACTATTTTTCCTTCTCGTGCTTTTACAACTATATTTAAGATTTTTATATTTTCTTCTCTTTCGATTATTGATTCCATTTCTACTATATTTATTTCACTAATTTCTTCAATATCATCACATGAAATTTCATCTATATTCTCTTCTGTTTGTATTTCTATTTCTTGTTCTATAATTCGTTCTTTTGGTTTTAAGATATTTTCAATATTCTTATTTTTTATCGCTTCTTTACAAAAAACTAACTCTGATAAACATTGTTCTATAAGTTTTAATTTTTCGTTATTTCTCTCTAGTTCATCTTTATTGCACTCATATTTTCTATTTTCTATATCAATTTGTTTTTGAAGAGTTTTTGATATATCTGGCTCTCTTCCAAATTTTTTATAAAATTCTTGTACTTGTTCATTACGTTTCTTTTGATTATTTTCATATTTTTCTATGCCTTCTTGTACATCATCATTTAGTTCTTCTATTTTCTTTACTTCTCTTATTTTTTCCGTAATAAAATTGTCTACTTTAGAACTGATAGTATTTTTTATATTAATATATTCTGAATCGAGTCTATTTTGTAATTCTTGACTTTCAATTCCAAGTTGTGTAATTTTTCTGCCTAATTCATTAATTTCTGATTCATTATTATTTTGTATTTCATATTTTTGATGATTTCTTTCAATAGATAGTTCTGTTCTTTTATTCTCAATTTCAATTATTTGGTTTACAAACTTTGATTTTATATCTAAATATTTTTTGGTTATCTCTTGTATTTCTTCTAATATATTCATTTTCATGACTATCAAGTAATCTATTACTTAATAAACTCCTTTCATTTGTTATTATTATTTTATATAATATCACAACATATTTTTTTGTACAAGTTTTTTGTCGATTTTTTTCTCTTTTTAAAACAAATAACTCTAAATACCATATTTAGTATTTAGAGTTATTAAATTTATTATTAATTATGTGTATGTCCACATCCTCTATAATTTTGACATACACTACAAGCTGTTGTTCCTTCTTTTCTACCATAACCTTGTACATTTTTTACACTTGTTCTTTCTCTACAACCTTTGCATATATCATATGCTGTTGTTACTGTTGCTATCCAATGATTATTACAATCCCAATATCCATAGAATCTATATTGAGTATATACACCTTTTGTACATCCATTTCCAAATATACAATTTCTAGTTGACCATTCTTGATGATCTTTGTGAGAACTATCTTTCCATCTACCTAATGTGGTTGTATTTCCAATTGGATGTGCTACTGGTCGTCTTGTACATGCTGTTGTTGCTGTCCATTTTGCATATAATGTGTGATTTCCATTTATAGCTAATCTAGAATTTGATTCTACTTTTGTTCCTGTTCCATTGTTTCCTGTATACCATCCTGCAAAGTGACATGTACTTCTAGATGGACTTGGTAAGCTTCCATAATTTCCTCCATCATTTATATATCTTGCTGAATATGATGTTCCTCCATTTGAATTAAATGATATTACATATAAAGCTATAACTTTAACACTTGGTGTTTGTGTTGTATTTCCTGCATAATCCTTTGCTTCTACTTTTGCATAATATTCTTTTGTCCTGTCTAAATTAGAGAATTTATATTGTGTACCTTTTTGCCATGCTGTCCAGCTTCCTCCATTATTTATAGAAAATCTATATCCATCAATTCCACTACTGCAATAATCATTTGTTTTAGCTCTATCAGATGTGCTTGCTGTTATTGTTATACTAGTAGTATCATGTGATTCTTTTAAAGTAAAACTATTTGGAGCTAATTTATCTATATTTACAACATTATAACTTCCTTCTTTTCCTACCTGACCTGTACTATCTTTTAATCTTCCATACATTGTTCCATTTGTAGTAAATGTTTTTGTATTTCCTTTTGCCCAATTATCTTTATTGGTTTTTACTTCTAATGTAAATACTGAACTTGCTGTAGATGTTGCCGTTACAGTAACATTTCCATTTGTACATCCAGTTTTGTCTGCTGCAAATTTTATATTTCCATCTGCTGCTGGAACTGTATCTGTTGTTGTATCTGCTGATTTTTCTCCGATATTTCCTACTAAGTCTTTTGCTTGTACTTTAATATTATATTTTGTTGTTTGTGTTAAATTTTCAAATACATATCCTCCACTTTCTTGCCAATCAGTCCAATTTGCTCCACCATCTTTACTAAATCTATATCCTGTTAATCCACTTTCTCCATAATCAGATGTAGTTTCTGCATCTTGTGCTACTGCTGATACTGTTATTTTATTTGTTGTTTTTGTTGTTTCTAATTTTACTACACTTGGGCTTAATTTATCTATATTACTTACTGTTCCTACTAATTCACTATCTGTTTTTCCTTCTCCTGTTGCTGTTATTTCTCCATTTGCTTTGTCCATTAATCTTACATAGATTTTTTGATTTCTTACTAATACTATTGGTTCAGAATAATCTGTCCAGTCTTCAACTTCCCCTGATTGTCCACTCTTTTCTGTTTTATATTGTATTTGATGTAATTTTGTTGTTTCTGCTATAGTTACTGTTGTGCTTTCATTTGTCCATGCAGTTGGTGCATATACAAATATTACTGTATCTCCTTGCAATGTTCCTTCTGCATCTACATAATACATTCTTCCACTTTCTTTATATGTTACTTTAAATTGTGATTTATTCATATCATAATCTAAATCATATTGGTTTTGACCAATGTATTTGTCTAATTCTTTCTTTAATTTACTTTCAGAACTTTCTGTTAACATTCCATATGTTTCTTTTCCTACAGCTCCTACTGCTGCTAATTTTACAGCTTCTTTCTCTGCTGCTATTTCTGTAACTTCTTTTCCCTTTCTAGCTTGTCGTATTCCTCCATCATCTCCCATTAATACAGATATGCTTATTCCTGCTAAAATGATTAGTACGACTATTGTTACTACAAGAGCAATTAGTGTAATTCCTCTTTCTTTTTTCCACATATGCATCCCTCCTTACTTTATTTTATCTTTTAGTATATTATATTAATTATGACTGTATCCACAGCCTTTATAGTTTTGGCATCCCCTCCTTAGTTAATTTACTAGTTTTTTTCCCTTTTATTTAATGATAACATTTTTTGACAAAAAAAGCAAGGAAATTTATACTCCTTACTTTAATATACTATTTTATTTAATTTTTTAATGCTCTCAAGCCCTATATCTGCTAGCTTTCCATATTTTATCTTTTTGTCTTTTATCTTTTCTTTTAATTGAGGTAATATTCCAAAATTTGCATTCATAGGCTGAAATTTATCATTCTTAGTTGATATATATTTAGCTAATGCTCCAGTTATTGATACTTCTGGAAATATAATTTTTTCTTTATTATTATATTTTTCATACGCATTTATAGCAGCTACCATACCAGAAGATATTGATTCAACATACCCTTCTACTCCTGTTATTTGTCCTGCAAAAAATATATTTTTGTTACTTTTCAAATTATATGTTTCATCTAATAATTCACTAGAATTTATATATGTATTTCTATGCATTACACCATATTTAACAAATTCTGCATTTTCTAATCCTGGTATCATACCAAAAACTTTTTTCTGTTCTCCAAATTTCAAATTTGTTTGAAAACCAACAATATTATATAAATTGCCTTCTTTATTGTCTTGTCTTAGTTGAACTATAGCATATGGTCTTTTACCTGTTCTAGGATCATCAAATCCTACAGGTTTTAATGGGCCATATCTTAATGTATCTAATCCTCTTTTTGCCATAACTTCTATTGGCATACATCCTTCAAAAATTTCTCTTTTTTCAAATTCATGTAATGTAACAATTTCTGCATTTATTAATTCATTGTAAAAACTTTCATATTCTTCCTTACTCATTGGCAAATTAATATAACTTGCATCTTGTTTATTAATTCTCTCTTTCCATTCTGGTATTGTTTCTTCTTTCTTTTTTTCTTGGTCATACCTATTTCCGAAAAATGCTATATCAAAATTAATACTATCTTTTGAAACTATAGGTGCTGCTGCATCATAAAAATATAATTGATTTTCTCCTGTTAATTTTAAAATTTCTTCTGTCATTTTAAAAGATGTTAATGGACCTGTAGCTATTATTACAATTCCATTATTTATCAATTCTTCTAAATTTGTTACCTCTTCGTGAATAATTTCTATTAATTCATTTTGTTCTATTCTTTCTGTCACTTTTTCAGAAAATTTTTCTCTATCTACTGCTAATGCTTGTCCTGCTGGTACACTTGTTTCATCTGCAATTTTTATTAATAGTGAATCCAATTCTCTTAATTCTTCTTTTAACAATCCACATGCATTTGTATGTAAGTTTGATTTAAAAGAATTGCTACAAACTATTTCAGCTAAATTTTTATTACTATGAGCTTCTGAAAATTTTTGTGGTTTCATCTCATATAGTTTTACTTTTATTCCTCTTTTAGCAATTTGATATGCTGCTTCACATCCAGCTAAACCTCCACCTATTATTGTTATATAATTATTCATATATATCCTCTCATTCAAATAATTTCATAATGTCATCTTTAGACAACTTATTAATAAATGATGTCTTAGTATCTAATACATTATCTATTAATTGTGATTTTTTTTGTTGTAAATCATAAATTTTTTCCTCTATAGAATTTTTAGTTATTAATTTATAAACTTGTACATTATTTTTTTGTCCTATTCTATATGCTCTATCTGTTGCTTGATTTTCAGCAGATGCATTCCACCATGGATCATAATGAATTACCATATCTGCACCTGTTAAATTTAAACCTGTACCTCCTGCTTTTAAAGATATTAAAAAAACTTTTATATCTTTATTAACATTAAATTCATCTACCATTTTTATTCTTTCATCAACTTTTGTTGCTCCTGTTAACTTAAAATACGTTATATTTTGTTTCTTTAATTCTTTTTCTATAATCTCAAACATCGATGTATAACCAGAAAATAACAATATTTTATGCCCAGAATCTGTTGCATCTTTTATTATTTCCATACATTGTTCTAATTTACTACTTCCATCTTTATAGTCTCTTATAAATAAACCTGGATGACAACATATTTGTCTTAATCTTGTAAGTGATGCCAGTATTTGAATATGACTCCTTTCAAAGCCTTTCATATTTATAGCTTCTGCGACTTCTTCTTTTGCCTGTGCTAAATAATTCAAATATATTTTTTCTTGTTCATCTTTCATTTGATTATTTAATACAGTTATTGTTTTTTCTGGTAATTCTGTTAAGACTTCTTTTTTAGTTCTTCTTAATACAAAAGGTTCTATTAACATTCTTAGTTTTTTCATTGTTCTTTGGTCATTATCTTTTACTATTGGTGTTTCATATAATGATTTGAATTTTTTATAAGTAAATAAATATCCTGGCATTATATAATCAAATATAGACCATAATTCTGATAATGAATTTTCTATTGGTGTACCAGTTAATGCATATCTTGTATCTGCTTTTATTTCTTTTATTGATCTTGCATTCTGAGTATTGCTATTTTTTAAATATTGTGCTTCATCAGCTATTGAATATCTAAATTTATAATTTTTATTTTTATATACTTCTATATCTCTTTTTAGTAAATCATATGATGTTATTACAAGATCATAATTATCAATTTGATCTATTTGAGCTTTTCTTTCATCACTATTTCCTCTAATAACTAATGTCTTTAATTTATTTGTAAACTTTTGTGATTCATTTTGCCAATTTAGTGTTAACGAACTTGGACATATTACTATTGATGCTCTTCTTTGATTTTCTTCTTCTACATAACCAGCAATAATTGATAACATTTGTATTGTTTTTCCTAACCCCATATCATCTGCTAATATGCCACCAAATTTATAATTATCTAAAACCTTTAACCATTTATAACCTGTTTTTTGGTAATATCTTAAAACTGTTTCTAAGTTTTTAGGAATTTCTATTTCTTCTTTATCTAATCCTAATACCAACTTTTTGTATTCACTATTCTTATTTATTTGTGTATTTGACATTGTTGATAATAATTGATTTAAGTATAAACTTCTATTTACAGGTAATTGTAATTCACCATTTTTTATATCTTTTACACTTAAATCTGAACCTGTTAATAACTTGTCTAAAAACTCTATATCACTATTCTCTTCTAAATTAATAAAACTTCCATCTTTTAATTTATGATATTTTCTTTTTAATGCATATTTGCTCATTATTTCTTCTAATTCTTTAATATCAATATTGATATTTTCTAAATTAATTGTTAATAAATTGTTTTCTATTTTTACTCCAAGACTACCTATTTTAGGTTGTTTTATTTCTTTAGTTTTAAAATTATCTGTTACCATTATTTCAAATTTTTGCATATACTCATTTATATCATTTGATAAAAATTCATAAATTTTATCATTATCTGGTAATATAAAACATTCTTTTTGTGCATAATACATAAATCCTGTTTTTCTTAATGTATTTATTACTTTATTTTCTGCAATTATGTCTCTTGGGTATTTTATATTTATTTTTTCTTGCAATGGATTAAATTCTTCTTCTCCATAACAAAATTTTGCATCAGCTATTATATAATCATTTTCATCAAAATCTAAAAATATTTTTACTCCAAGTTTTTTTGGTTTATATTGTTCCATTTCTTCTTTATCAATATTTTTAAATTCTATTCCATTTTTTATTTTTGGAAGTATAACTGAAAATAATTCTTTAACATTTGAATTAACCTTAATGTTGTTAATTCATATTCTTTACTACATCTATATAATATTTTTTTATGCAATACATATTTACTGTTTTTTCCCTCAAGAATAGCTATATCTTTTAATATGTCTATATCTTCATTTGGTTTTATTATATATTCACTTTTTCCATTTTTTTTCATAATAAAATGTATTTCTGGATTTTGATCCTCTAATTTTACTGTTTCTTCTTTATATTCATTTTGTATTAATATTTCTTGATTTTTTAAAATTTCAAATATCTCATCAATTCCACTATTATTTAATACAATATAACTTTCGTTTAATGCCTTTCCATAATATCTATAATTAGTGTTTGCATCTGAGTTTACAAAACTTATAATTTCTGCATGTTTTAATATAAATTCTAATAACTCTTGGCTTTCTTGTTCAAATGCTTCTTTTGAATGTACAAATTCTAATTTGTTTCCATATTTATATTTTTCATTTTTTAACATTCTTTCATAAAATTCTGACAAATTTTTTAGTTTATACATTCTCTGATTTCCAATTTTGAATTCTATTTTTAAATTATTCATATGTTTATCATATATTAATTTAGGTTCTATTTTTAATAACTCTTTTTTCTCTTCTCTTTGAATTTGATCTGCTTCTTCCATTTCTTGCGTATAAAATTCATTTACTATTTGTTTAAAACTTCTATATTTAGAATCTGTGCTTAAATTTCTATTTATATTTACATTATTGCCATTTTTTAGCATTTCTTCATATTGAGATTTTTCTGTAAATTCCATCATAGTTGCAACTATATGTTTACATGATGCATATCTATTTTGATAATCTATACATTCACAAGTTACATCTGTTATTTCTCCATCTTCTATACATATGTGTGTTCTATATATGTCTTGTCCTGTAACTTTTCCTGTTATTTCTAGATTTTCAGCATCCTCATAATGTATCTTTTCAATTTCTGTTCTTCCTGTTTTTACATATATTTTTGCTTTTTCTACTCTTAACTCTCCTGCATCTTGATATAATTCATCAATTATTCTTTTATCTACAAACATTTTTTGCTCCTTGATTTATTTTCTTGGTTTATTATTATACATCATTTTATTCATTTTTACAATATGCTTATAGAAATACTTTTTTCTTTAGAAAATATCCAAAACTTTAAATATAGATATACATCTATTATTTGAACTTTTAGCTAAAAATTAAAAATAGCTATATAAAATCGAACTTATTGTTCACTTTATATAGCTATTTTTTATATATTAAATAAATATGTTGCTTCTAAATCTGCTTCAAATACAAGTAATGCTAATGGATATTTTTTATATGCTAATCCTATTGTTCCATATTGTTCTTTTGGCTCTGTGAATCCCATATGCCAACGAATTGCATATTTTTCTTCACTTGTTAATTTCATATATTCTGTAATCATCATTACTGATTTTTCTCCATGTCCATAAGGTATAGTATCATCTACTGTATAATATGGAACTTTCTCCCATACACCTAATGCATTTTTTGCATTTCTATAATCTATTTTATAAAAATTAGATTTACATACATCATGTAATAAAGCTACTATTTTTAATGTATCTTCTGAAACATCTATTTTTATTGGTGAATTTTTTACTTTTTGTACTAGAATTTCATATACTTTCATACTATGTTCTAATAAGCCTCCTGCATAATCTCCATGAAATCTTGTACTTGCTGGTGCTGTAAAAAAGTCTGTTGATTCCAAAAACTTTATAAAATCTTCCATTCCTTCTCTTTGTGTACTTCTTAATAATTTTAAAAATTCTTCTTTCATTTTATTCCTTTCTCTTAAATAATTAGTTTTTATTAAAATTAATTATTTCTATTACTTTATTTTTTACTTCTTCTATTGTCATATTTGTAGAATCAATATATATTGCATCTTCTGCCTGTTTTAATGGAGCTATAGGACTTGTTTTATCATTATTATCTCTGAAAATAATATTTTTTAATATTTCTTCATAGTCTCCATTTATTCCTTTTTCCATATTTTGTTTCATTCTTCTTTTTGCTCTTTCTTCTGCTGTTGCATCTAAATATATTTTTACATCTGCATTTGGAAATACATTTGTTCCAATGTCTCTCCCTTCCATTATTACATTTTTTCCTTCTGCCACTTTTCTTGATAAATTTGTAATATTTTCTCTAACTTCTCTTATATGCGATACTTGTGATACCAATTCATTTACTTCTTTACTTCTTATTTGTAATGTTACATCTTCTTTATTCAAATAAACTTTATCACTATTATTTTCTTTTTTAAATTCTATTTCTATTGTATCTAATATCTTTTTGATTTCTTCTATTTCCTCTATTTTAACATCTTTTTTTAACATTTCTAATGTAACACATCTATACATTGCACCTGTATCTATATTTATTAATCCTGTTTGTTCTGCAACTTTTTTTGTTATAGTTCCTTTTCCACTTCCTGCAGGTCCATCCAAAGCTACTATAAATCCCATTTTTTAGTCCTCCTAATTTTCAGATTTTTTGGTTAATATAAATCCTGTTGATATAAATCTTGTTTTATGAGCTCCTGTACTATCTACTGGATCATTTATTATTTTACCATTAACTACCATTACACTTGATGTTCCTCCATCTAAGTTTGCTGCATTATATGCTCCATATTTTTGCATTATTTCTATTAAGTCATTCATATCTGCTCCTGGTCTTTTTACAGTTCTTCCATCTACTACTAAAAATAATACTATTCCATCTTTTCTTTGTCCTATTGCTGTTCTTGGTGCAGTACCCCATCCACCATTTCCTAATACTGATGATGGCTTACCATTTACTATTAAGAATGGTCCAAATGTAACTCCATCTCTTATCTTCATTTCTTGTGCTTGTTTTACTGTCATTTTTCCTAAAACTAATTTATTTTCTTCTGTAAATCCAATTAATCCTCCTGAGCCACTATAGCTTTTAGATGTAATTAATTTTCCTCTTGAAAAAGTAATCCCTAATGGTTCTGCTCCATTACTATTAAAGTTTGGATCTTCAAAACCACCACCATTTATTGCAATTAATGCATCATTATCTTTTGCCATTGTTGTTAAATATTGTCCACTTGTACCAATTTTTTTAGTATATACTGTTTTTATTCTTGACGGATCATATATTACAGCAAGATATCCAGTATAACCTTTTCCTTCTATTTCTATTATTTTATAATCTTCATGCTCTGGGTCTTTTTCTAATACTGCTTTTTCATATTCATTTTCATAAGTTTTTTCTTCATCACTTGTTTTTTCAACTACTACTGTATTTGTATCAGATATTTCATTTACTTCTTGTACTTTATTTTTATTTAAAACTTTTTGTATTGTTGCATCATCATAAAACCATGTAGCTAAATATTGATGTGTCATTGTTGTCATTGCTGTTGTTATTAACCATTCTCTAAATCCTGAATATGGTCCATATAATAATAACGCAAATGATGATATTCCCATAATTATTAGTACTATTATTGCTATGATTATTTTCTTTATTTTACTTTTCTTTTTTTCTTTTCTTTTTATGTGTTTTGTTTCTTTTATTTCTTCAATCATTTTTATTACCTTTCTATATTTTTTAAAATTTTGCCATAAAAAGGATATAATAATTTACGATTTTTTTCAAGTCTTTTTTACATTAATTTTAATATTTTTGTTATCTATTGCTATTATTAAGCAAAAGTTGTATAATACTAGTACTATAGCATTTTTAGAGATAGGAGTGAAACAAATGTCAGAAACAAAAATAGAACCAAGAACATTACCAGGTTTTATGGAATTACTTCCAAATGAACAAATTTTATTTAATCAAATGAAAGAAAAAATACAAAAATCATATGAAAAATTTGGATTTTTACCATTAAACACACCAATAATAGAACTCGCAGATGTGCTTTTAGCAAAAGCAGGAGGAGAAACAGAAAAACAAATTTATCGTTTTACAAAAGGAGACCATGACCTTGCACTACGTTTTGATTTAACCGTACCTTTGGCAAAATATGTTGCAATGCATTATGGTGATTTATCATTTCCATTCAAACGTTATCAAATTGGTAAAGTTTATAGAGGTGAACGTCCTCAAAAAGGTAGATTTCGTGAATTTTATCAATGTGACATAGATATAATTGGAGATACAGAATTAAATACTTTATATGATGCTGAACTTCCAAATGTCATTTATACAACTTTCACAGAATTAGGATTTTCAGATTTTACAATTCATATTAATAATAGAAAAATTTTAAATGGTTTATTTAATAGCCTAAATTTAACAAATCAATCTACAGAAATAATGAGAATAATAGATAAACTAACAAAAATAGGTGTTGAAAATGTTGAAAAAGAATTAATTGATTTAAACATAAATAAAGAATCAATATCAACAAT
Source organism: uncultured Clostridia bacterium (assembly GCA_934177555.1). GTDB lineage: Bacteria > Bacillota > Clostridia > TANB77 > CAG-508 > CAG-269. Next base: position 5,853 of record CAKPPL010000011.1, on the reverse strand, counting down.
TCTAAATTTTATACAAATTAATGGAGATAATGAATCAAAATTAAATTCATTAAAACAGATGTGTATTGATGACAACATTTTTCAAGCAGGTTTAAAAGAATTAACTGAAGTTATAGATTGCATGAAATTATTTGGTATGCCTGAAAGTTCATATACAATAGACCTAACTATTGCACGTGGCTTAGATTATTACACAGGTACTGTATATGAAACATTTTTAAATGACTATCCATCACTTGGTAGTGTATGTTCTGGTGGACGTTATGATAATCTTGCTGAACATTATACAAATAAAAAACTACCTGGTGTTGGAATTTCAATCGGACTAAGTCGTTTATTTTATCAATTAAATGAACTTAATGCCTTATCAAGTTCAAAAAAATCTATTTCAGATGTTCTTGTTGTTTCAGCAGATAGTGATATTTCTGTTTGTTTACCTGTTGCAACAGAACTAAGAAAAAATAATATTAATACTGAAATCTATATGGAAGATAAAAAATTAAAAGCAAAATTCAAATATGCTGATAAACTAAGTATTCCTTTTGTAGCAGTAATTGGAGAAAATGAAATTGAAACAAATACAGTTTCTTTAAAAAATATGAATACTGGTGAACAATTACAATTAAGCATTCAAGATGCAATAAAACAAATAAAAAGTACATTGTAAAAAATGTACTTTTTATTATATTGTATCTTTTATTTTATTGGCTTTTTTTCTAATTCTTTGTATTGCTGTATCTACAGATTTTACTTTAGAATTTAATTTTTCAGCTATTGCTGCATATGATTTACCTTTTTCATATTCATATAAAACAGATAATTCAAATTCACTTAAATTTTCTTTTATTTTCTCTTCCATACTTTTAAAATATTCTCTGTCTGCAATAATATCTAGTGGATCATTTAATGTTTTTATATCTAAAATATCTATTTTATCAACATCTTCATTATCATCATATGCTGCTGAATTTAATGATATAGAAGAATTTAATGGTATATGTTTTTGTCTGTTAGAATTTTTAACAGCTGTTATTAATTGTCTTTCTATACACATATTTGCAAATGTCCTAAAAGAATTTTGTTTTTCTAAATCAAATGATTTTACAGCTTTATATAGACCTATCATTCCTTCTTGAATCATATCATCTCTTTCTGCACCTATCATAAAAAATTTATTTGCTTTCATATTAACTACTTCATTGTATCTTTCCATTAAGCAGTTTAGTGCTGTTTTATCATCTTTTTTTATATTTTCTATTAATTTTTCGTCTGTCATTTGTGTATAATTATTTTCATTAATTGAAAACATATTTTCTCCCATTATGTGTATTGTCCTCCTAATTAATTTCTGTAATTATTATACCTTCTAATTGCTTGTATGTCAACCATTTTGGGATTTTTTAATCTTAAATTATCTCAAAATCAATTCTTTTTAATGCCTTGTTTGCATCAATAACTTTTATTTTTACTTTATCTCCAATTTTATAAATTGTATTAGTTTTTTCTCCTATTGCTTGTCTTGTTTCTTCATTATATATGAAATATTCATCACCTAGTTTTTCATATCTTATTAATCCCTCTACTGTATTTTCAAGTTCTACAAATATACCAAAACTAGTTATTGAAGAAATTATTCCATCATATTCTTCTCCTATTTTGCTTTCCATATATTCTGCTTTTTTAATATCTATTGCTTCTCTTTCTACTTTTGTAGCTGTTCTTTCTCTTTCTGAACAATTTTCTGCTCTTTTTTCTGCTCTTTTAAAATATTTTTTTACCCAAAATTCATTAACTAAATAATCATTTTCTAAATATTTTGATATTATTCTGTGTATAAATAAATCTGGATATCGTCTTATTGGTGATGTAAAATGACAATAATATTTACTTGCTATTCCAAAATGCCCTTTATTCTCAGCTTCATATTTAGCAACTCTTAATGTTCTTAATATTATATTAGAAACTACTTTTTCCTCTTCTTTTCCTTTTACATCTTCTAATATTTTAGAAAATTCTTTAGGATAAATTATATCTTCTTTAGAAATCTTTATTTTATATCCAAAATTATACAAAGTTTTATTTAAGTCTTTTACTTTATCTAAATCTGGTGCTTCATGAACTCTATATATAAATGGTGCCTGTAGCCAATAAAACTTTTCTGCAACAGTTTCATTTGCAATAAGCATAAATTGTTCTATTATTTCATTTGCAAAATATGTTTCATATTTTTTTACATCTATTGCAATTCCATGTTCATCAAGTATAATCTTGCTCTCAGGTATGTCTAAATTCAAATAACCATTTTCTCTTCTTTTTTCTTTTAATATTGTTGCAAGTTCTGCCATTAATTCAAAATTTTTTATATATTTTTCATATTTTTTTAGTATTTTTTCATCAGATTTATCTAATATTTTTTGCACATCTGTATATGACATTCTCTCTGTTACATTTATTACTGCTTTATATATATCTGAAGAAACTATTTTTGCTTTTGGTGTAATTTCCATAGAGCATGATAATGTATATCTGTCTTCTCCTGCATTTAGACTACATATACCATTTGATAACTCTCTTGGCAACATTGGTATTACTCTTCCTAACATATATATACTTGTCCCTCTTAAATATGCTTCTTTGTCTAATTCAGATTTTTCTCTTACATAATAACTTACATCAGCAATATGAACATCTAACTTATAATTTCCATTTTCTAATTTTTCTATGTGTATTGCATCATCTAAATCTTTTGCATCTTCTCCATCTATTGTAAATATTACATCTTTTCTTAAATCTTTTCTATTTTCAATTCCATTAATTTTATTTCCAAATGCCTTAGCCTCTGCAACAACTTCTTCTGGAAATTTATATGGTAATTCATATTGTTTTATTAGTGATAGCATATCTACACCAGCTTCATTTACTCCTCCTAATATTTCAATAATTCTACCTTCTGCATTTTTTCCTTTTTGTGGATATTTTAATATTTTTACTAATACTTTATGATTATTTCTTGCTTTTCCCCAATTAGATTTTGAAATAAATATGTCTGTTCCAAAATTTTTATCATCTGGTACTACAAAACCAAAATTTTTGCTTTTTTGAAATGTTCCTACTATTGTGTCTTTTTCATGTCTGATTACTTTTGTTATTTTTCCTTCAGCTCTTTTATTTCCATCTTTAGGTATAATAATTTCTACATTAACAATATCTTCGTTTAATGCATTTAATGAATTTGATTTTGATATATATATTTCTTCTTCTTCATTTTCTAGTTTTACAAAACCAAATCCTTTTTGATTTTTTCTGTATGTACCTGTTTTGATTTCTCTTTTCAAAGCTTTTCTCCTTTCATTATACAAAAAGAGCAGTTTTTTAACCGCTCTTAATCTATGCTATGTATACTATTGAAGTTGCTATTGTAACAATTACAAATGCAATTCCTAAAATAATTGTCCATTTTTTTTGCATTCCTTCTTTAGTTCTACTTTTATTTTTTTCAAAGAAGTTATTTGTAGATGAACCTGTTATTGTTGATGATAATCCTGCATCATCATTTGATTGTATTAATGCCAAAATGGTTAATGCTACACATATTATAAGATCTACTACTACTAGTACTATTTTTACTATTTGCATTTAGTTATTCCTCCTAACGGTTTCTATTCATTTTCATACTATGATATTTTATCATAATTATCCTAAAAAATCAATGATAACAAGTAAAATTATCTATTATTTTAATAAATTTTGTATAGATTCTCCTATAATTTTATTTACATCAGCTATCATTACATTAAATTTTACTTCTGCATCAAAATATTTGCTTGCTTCTTCATTTTGAATTAATTGTCCATAAAGTTCTTGTACATGTTTTAATTTTTCTTCATCATCTTTTCCTGTTTGAATAGCAATTATTTGAGCTTCATATCTTGCTTTCTCAAACTCGTCTAATTTAGTTTTTAATTCATAATTTAAGTTTATTGCCTCTTTAGCTGTTTTATATGTTATGTATTCCTCTGATTGTTTTATTTCTTGTGCTAATCTATTTGCTGTATCATATACATTCATTTTTATCTCTCCTTTTTCTTTTTTTGCATTATATCACATTATTGTTATTTTTTGCAAATTATTAACAAATATGTTATAATAGTAACATAATATTAGTAGAAGGAGGATTTTAACAATGTTATTGTTAAATCAAACTCAGGATTTCTTTGATCCATTTGCACATCTTGAAAAAGCACCATCAGATGTTTTTGATCGGGCTTTTAAAGAAGAAGTATCAAATTTAACTGAATTAAGCGAAGAAGAAACTAAACAAAAAATTCTTTCTCTTGAAAGAAAATACCAGCAAACTTTCACAGAAGAAGATGTAAACAAATTAATGTTTTACACTGTTTCATCTTTTAATGTAATTGATCAAGTAAATCTGTTGGCAGAAAAAAAGCTTCCTGAGATAGATTTAAAGTATTGGGATATTCGTGATTTTCCAAAAATCTATGAAGAATGCTTAAACATGCTTTTTAGATTACTTGGAAAGAACAAAAGAACTCGACATAAAGTTACATTTAAACCTATTGCTCCAGACGACACTGTATATACTCGTGCGCAAGTCATAGAATTCTATGATGAATTGAAAAGAACTATACATTTAGCACGAAAGATACAGTTTATACAAAAGGAGTGTACCAAGCTAGAAGTAGCTCTTGGAAAAAAAGTAACTATAACAAAAATTCCATTTAATCCAGAAGATTTTACAATCTGTAATTTGAGCTCTATGGAAAAGTTATATAATTTTGAGTTCTTAAAAAACATGACTTGCTTTGAGGAACTTCATCACGAATTTCATCTACTGTAAATCTAAAACGGTACAACTCATTTGTTGTACCGTTTTAATTATTCTAAGCATATGCTTGACGTTTTTTGAATGATAATAAATTTGTAATTTCTTTTTCTGTCCCTTTTGCTTTTTTTGCTTTTTGGGCTTTTTCTTGTTCTAATTGTTTTCTTTGTTTTTCTGCCATTGTTTCACATATAGCTTTTTGATATGTAAAATGTGTATCTTGAGCTATTTTAGCCCAATTATATTCATCTTTTACTTTTGCTTTTGCTTTTTTTACTATATTTGCACATAGTTCTGGATTATATAATAATTCTAATATTGAATCAGCTATTGAATTAGCATTTCCACAATAACTCTTCATTCCTGTTACTTTGTGTTCTACAATTTCTCCTAATCCACCTGCATCTGATACTACAATAGGTCTTTCTGCTAACATTCCTTCTAGTGCTACAATACCAAATGGTTCATATGTACTTGGAAATACTGATATATCTGCTGCTTTATACATTTTTTCAACATCTTTACCATTTAAATATCCAGCAAAATAAACTTTATTACTTATTCCTAATGCTTCTGCTTCTGCTTTTAATTCATCTAGCATTCCACCTTTTCCTGCTATAACTAATTTAGCATCATGATATCCTGCTAAAATTTTAGGCATTGCTGCTATTAAATGTTGGATTCCTTTTTCATATACAAGTCTTCCCATAAATAAAATTATTTTTTCATTATCCATTGCATATCTTCTTCTGAATGCATAATCTCTATCCATTCCAGAAAATTTATTTAGATTTACACCATTTGCTACAACATTTATTTTTTCAAATGGTAATCCAAATAGTCTTTGTGTTTCATTTTTCATATAATTACTATTAACTATTACTTCTGTTGCTTCATATGTTAACATCCATTCTGTGTCATTTATATATCTTTGTGTTTCATCATGTATACCACTATTTCTTCCAGATTCTGTGGCATGTATTGTTGCTACTATGGGTATGTTGTATGAA
>CAKPPL010000010.1 GCA_934177555.1 uncultured Clostridia bacterium | reverse complement strand
ACATATACAAACGAAAATGGATATACAAACGGATTAACAACAAATACATTTGGTACAACTGAAAACTTAACAGTAACCCAAACATATTGGGATGCAAGAATAATTTTGGAGAAGGAAAAAAAGTGTTATTTTCATCAAGCGCATCATATTGGTTGGCTACCCGTTATGCTCGTTGTAGCTCTAGTGATGCTATCTTTGGCTTGCGTTACGCTTACTCTACCCTTGACGGCATTAACTTGTTTTACTCAGATGTTGGCGCGAACTACTACTACTACTGCCGTCTTCGTCCCGTAGTTTCTCTAAAATCTAGTGTCAAAATCGAAGCAAGTAAAACAGCATCAAGCAGTGCAGAAACAGCCCATAAAATAACACAATATTAAAAAGGAAAAAGCCGTAAGTTTTTTAGTAAAAAACTTACGGCTAAAAATATGCAAACATATTTTCTTAAAATGGCTTAAAAAAATAAGAGTTTTTATTAAATATTCCTCAAAATGCTTTACAAAAAAAGATAACTAATATAAAATAAAAAAGTAAAAAAAGGATAAAATAGAAAAAAGCACGGAGGACGAAAATGAAAGAAAAAAACGAATTAAATTATAAAGACCTAAAAATGGTATGTGACCCAGAAATGTTCCATTTTGAAACAACAGCAGAATTAGAACCAATAAATGATGGTATAGGACAAGAAAGAGGAATAAAAGCACTTGAATTTGGAGTAAATGTAGATGTAAAAGGAAACAACATATATATAGAAGGACCAAGTGGTGTAGGAAAAACAATGTATGCCAAAAACTATTTAGACAAAATCGCACCAAAAAAGAAAACACCAAATGACTGGTGTTATATATACAACTTTCAAAATCCAAATGAACCAATAGCAGTATCATTACCAGCAGGTCAAGGAAAAGAATTCCAAGATAGTATGGATGGTTTCATAAAAGAAGTAAAAAAAGACATAAAAAAAACATTTAATGCAGATGACTTTGAAAAAGAAAAAGCACTAATAAAAAAAGAATATGAAGAAAAAAGAGAAATTGTTATGAGCAAGTTAAATGAAAGCTCATTAAAACAAGGATTTCAAGTAAAATCAGCACAAAATGGCATATATATGATGCCAGTAATAGATGGTAAAATATTACAAGAAGAAGAATTTGCAAAACTAGAAGAAAACATAAAACAAGAATATGAAGCAAAATCTGTAATAGTACAACAACAAATAATGGATGCAATAAGTCAAATAAAACAAATAGAAAGACAATCTGATAAAAAAGTATCAGAATGGCAATCAAATGTAGCACTATTAACAGTAAATGCACACATAAATTATATAAAATCTAAATACAAAAGAAACAAAAAAATAAACCAATTCTTAAATGATGTAAAACAAGATGTATTAAAAAATGTATCATACTTTTTAGAAGAAGACCAACAACAAAATAATCAACAGCCACAACAAGGACCACAACAAAGAAAAATAGACCCATGTTTAAATTATAGAGTAAATTTATTTATTGACAACAGCAATATGGAAGGATGTCCAGTAATAATGGACTCAAACTATTCTTATCATAACTTATTTGGTAAATTAGAATACGAAAATTATTATGGTTCATTAAAAACAGATTTTACAATGTTAAAACCAGGCTTATTACATAAAGCAAATGGAGGCTATATAATATTCCAAGCAAAAGACTTATTAGCAAATGGAATATGTTATGAAGAATTAAAAAGAGCATTAAGAGTAAAAGAATTAAGCATAGACAATACAGCAACAGAACAAAGAACATCAATGGCAATGATATCATTAAAACCAGAACCAATACCATTAGACTTAAAAGTAATATTAATAGGAAATGCTAATATATATCATACTTTATTATCAATGGATTCAGATTTTAGCAAATTATTTAAAATAAAAGTAGAATTTGAAGAAACAGCACCAATAAATGAAGCAAATGTAAATAAATTAGCAAGATTTGTTCATACATTCTGTGAACAAGAAGAATTACCACATCTTGATAAACTAGCAATGGCAAGAGTTGTAGAATATGCATCAAGATTAGCAGGAGATAACGAAAAACTATCAACAAGATTTAGTGATTTAGCACAAATAATAGGAGAAGCTGGTACATGGGCAAAATTATCTAAATCAAAAATAATAACAGAAGATTTTATAAAAAAAGCATTATATGAAAGAGTTGAAAGAATAAAAAAATATGATGAAAAATATGTAGAAATGATAAAAGAAAATACTCTTCTAATAAATACAAAAGGACAATCAGTAGGAGAAATAAATGGGTTAACAGTAATGACAATAGGAGATTACACTTTTGGAAAGCCAGCAAAAATTACTGTAAACACATATACAGGAAAAACAGGAGTTGTAAATATAGAAAGAGAAGTTGAATTATCTGGTTCAACACACACAAAAGGTGTATATATACTTTCAGGATATTTAGGGGAATTATTTGCACAAGATATACAATTATGTTTAACAGCAAGTATATGTTTTGAGCAATTATATAATGGTGTTGATGGAGACAGTGCATCAAGTACAGAACTATATGGATTATTATCAAGTTTATCAGAAATACCAATAAATCAATCAATCGCAGTAACAGGATCTGTAAACCAAAAAGGACAAATACAACCAATAGGTGGAGTCAATGAAAAAATAGAAGGATTTTTCCAAATTTGTAAAATGCGTGGGTTAGATGGAACACATGGTGTAATGATACCAGTACAAAACGTAAACAATTTACAATTATCAGATGAAGTTGTAGAAGCAGTAAAAAATAAGGAATTCCATATATATGCAATATCATCAATAGATGAAGGAATAGAAGTTTTAACAGGAGTTCCAGCAGGAAAAAAAGACAAAGACGGAAAATTTCCAGCAGGTACAGTAAATTATTTAGTATATGAAAAATTAAAAAAATATGCAAAAATATGTGATAAGTAATCAGACTATTGTTTGATTACTTATTTTCTTAAATTCATTGACTTTTAGCTGTTTTGCTAGTATAATCGTTATATTAGAGTAAATAAGGAGAGAGGATAAATGGGTTATAATTTCAGAGAAATAGAGAAAAAATGGCAAGAAAAATGGTATAAAGAAGGAACATTTAATGCAAAAAACAATACAACAATAAAAAAATGGTTTGGACTAATTGAATTCCCTTATCCATCTGGACAAGGACTACATGTTGGTCATCCAAGAAGTTACACAGCATTAGATATAATAGCAAGAAAAAGAAGAATGCAAGGATATAATGTATTATTTCCAATAGGGTTTGATGCATTTGGATTACCAGCAGAAAATTATGCAATAAAAAATCATATACATCCAAAAATAACAACAGAGAAAAATATAAATCACTTTAAAGAGCAATTAAAATCAATAGGATTCTCATTTGATTGGTCAAGAGAAATAAATACAACAGATCCAAATTATTATAAATGGACACAATGGATATTTATACAATTATATAAACATGGATTAGCATATAAAGCAACAATGCCAATTAACTTTTGTACAGGATGTAAAGTTGGCTTAGCAAATGAAGAAGTTGTAAATGGTGTATGTGAACGTTGTGGAAGTCCAGTAGTACAAAAAGAAAAATCACAATGGATGTTAAAAATCACAAAATATGCTCAAAGACTAATAGATGATTTAGACGAAGTTGATTACTTAGATAAAATCAAAGCACAACAAAAAAATTGGATTGGACGTAGTGAAGGAGCAGAAGTAGAATTTAAAATAGCAGATACAGAAAAAACATTAACAGTATATACAACAAGACCAGACACACTATTTGGAGCAACATATATGGTAGTTGCACCAGAACATCATATAATAGAAGAATTAAAAGAAAAAATAACTAATATAGAAGAAGTTAATGAATACAAATATAAAGCATCATTAAAATCAGACTTTGAAAGAGCAGAATTAAACAAAGAAAAAACAGGATGTGAAATAAAAGGAATAAAAGCAATAAATCCATTAACAGGAAAAGAAATACCAATTTGGATATCAGATTATGTATTAATAACATATGGAACAGGTGCTATAATGGCAGTTCCAGCACATGATACAAGAGATCATGATTTTGCAACAAAATTCAATTTACCAATAATACAAGTAATAAAATCAAATTCAGGAGAAGAAATAGATATTCAAAAAGAAGCATTTACAGATGTAGAAACAGGAATTTTAATAAACTCAGAATTTTTAAATGATTTAACAGTACAAGATGCAAAGAAAAAAGTAATTGAATATTTAGAAAAAAATAAAATAGGAAAAAAACAAGTAAATTATAAACTTCGTGACTGGGTATTTTCAAGACAACGTTATTGGGGAGAACCAATACCAATGGTACATTGTGAAAAATGTGGTTGGGTTCCACTTGACGAAAAAGAATTACCACTAAAATTACCAGATATAGAAGACTATGAACCAGGAGAAAATGGAGAATCACCATTAGCCAAACATACAGAATGGATAAAAACAACATGTCCACATTGTGGAGGAGAAGCAACAAGAGAAACAGACACAATGCCACAATGGGCAGGGTCATCATGGTATTATTTAAGATATATGGATCCACATAATGATAATGAATTAGCATCAAAAGAAGCACTAGAATATTGGTCACCAGTAGACTGGTACAATGGTGGAATGGAACACACAACATTACATTTATTATATTCAAGATTTTGGCATAAATTTTTATATGATATTGGAGTTGTACCTACAAAAGAACCATATCAAAAGAGAACATCACATGGAATGATATTAGGAAGCAATGGAGAAAAAATGTCAAAATCAAAAGGAAATGTAGTAAATCCAGATGATATAGTTAATGAATTTGGAGCAGATGCTTTCAGAGTATATGAAATGTTTATGGGACCTTTTGATCAAACAGCACCTTGGTCAATGGAAAGTATAAGAGGATGTGCAAAATTCTTAGATAGAGTATGGAATTTACAAACAATATTAGTAGATGGAAATGAGTATTCACCAAAATTTGAAAAAATGATGCATAGAGCAATAAAAAAAGTATCTTCAGATATAGAAGAAATGAAATTCAATACATGTATATCTACATTTATGACAATGGTAAATGAATTCTATAAGGAAAAATCAATAAATAAAGCAGAATTTAAAACATTTTTACACTTATTAAATCCATTTGCACCACATATGACAGAAGAACTTTGGAGTCAATTAGGATATGAAAACGAAATAGCATATGAAGAATGGCCAACATATGATGAAGCAAAAACAATCAGTGATGAAATAGAATTACCTATACAAATAAATGGTAAATTAAAAGCTACAATTATGATTAATATAGATGAAGATGAATCATCTATAAAAGAAAAAGTACATAAAGTAATAGAAAATCAACTTGATGGAAAAACAATAGTTAAAGAAATTTATGTAAAAAATAAAATATATAATGTAGTAGTAAAATAAAAAAAGGGGCTGTAAAAAAGTCCCTTTAATTATGCTTCTCTTTTCCAATAAAATAAATATTGTTGAGCGATTCCTGCTAAGTTTCCAAATTTATCATGTGCTAATTTCTCAATTTCTTTTTTATTTACTTTTGTTTCATCATCATTTTTTATATATAATTCATTCATAACACGTCTAACCCAAACATCAATAGGAAAAACTTCAAATCTTTTTAAAGTAGAAAATAACAAAATACAATCAGCTACTTTAGGTCCTACACCAGAAAGAGATAATAATTCATCTCTAACTTCTATGGTATTAGGATTGTTTTCCATTTCTACTAAATCCACTTTTTTATCTAAAATCATGTGAACCGTTTCATATAAACGAATATCTCTAAAACCTGTTCCTAGATTTCTAAAATCTTGAACAGTAACGTCTTTTAAATCATTTGCAGAAGGAAATGTATAATATATATTATTTTCAAACTCTATTTCCTGACCATAAGATTTGCAAAGCCTTTCAATAATTCCTTTTATTCTAGGAATATTATTATTAGCAGAAATAATATATGAAATAATCATTTCCCATAAATCTTGATTTAAAATTCTAATGCCTTGTCCATATTGAATACTAGTTTTTATATTATCATCAATTAAAGATAATTCAGATTTTATTTTTTTATAATCTCTATTTAAGTCAAAATAATCAGTAACAACATCTTTTATATTACCATTACAAACACCTTTAAAATAAACAGTATTTCCTGATTTTTGAACATTTAATACATTACCTTTAAAAACACCTGTATAGCTTCCATCAAGTTGTTTGATCCATCTAAAACATTGACCACATTCAAATATGTCTGCTAATTCAAAAGAGTCAATATTATCAATTTTATATTCTTGCATATTATCACCTAAATATTATTATAAATACAAAAAAATTTTTTTGCAATAGATAAACACAAAATTTATTGACAAGTAGTAACTAAAAATATAGAATAATAAAAGAAAGGAATGATGCAAGATGAAAAAAGTTAAATATTTAATTATAATAATAGTAATATTTATAATTGTAATGATAGGAATAGAATTCTTAAAAAAAGATGAAAACATTGATTTACAACCAAATCAAATAACCAATACCAATAATACAAATAATACAACAAATACAGTAATAAAAGAAGATAATAAAGAACAAGAAGAAATTACAAGTAAAGAATTATTAGAAAAAGCAGACAAAACATTAGAAGCAACAGGATGGGCAGGAGCTTCAAATAATGTAATAATTTTAAAAGATAATACAATTTATTATTATAATAAAGCAACAGAAAAATGTAGAAAAGTAGCAACAGAAATAGAAGATATATATTACAATGAAGATAATCCAGAAGAAATTATAGCAAAACAAAAAGAGAATTCACAAACATTTGGAGAAGATATAGAATATTTAAAATATGAAAAATAATAGGAGAACAGAAGTGGAAATAGATATAGAAAAAGCAACAAAAGAATTTATAAAATACACAGAACAATTTGACTTAAAAAATGATGGAATAAAAAGAAAACAAGGACATTCATTAAGAGTAATGCAAATGTCAAAAAAAATAGCAGAAAAATTGAAGTTAGATAAGCAAGACATAGAATTAGCAACTTTAATAGGTTTATTACATGACATAGGAAGGTTTGAACAATATACAAACAAAAAAGATGTAGACCATGGAGACTTAGGTGTAGAAATATTGAATAATACAATAAGAAATTATATAGATACTGATCAATATGATGAAATTATAAAAAAAGCAGTAAAAAATCATAACAAATATAAAATAGAAGAAAATTTAACAGAAAAAGAAAAGTTACATGCAAAAATAATAAGAGATGCAGATAAAATAGACATATTATATGAATCAGTAGAAATTTATTGGAAAAATCAAGAAGAAAAAGTAAATGAATCAAAAATATCACAAGAGATTATAGATGAGTTTAATAAAGAAATATCAATAAAAAGAATAGAAAATGAAACACCAATAGATGATATAATAACAATAATATCATTTTTATATGATATAAATTACAATCCAAGTTTTGAAATAATTGAAAAAGAAAATTATATAAATGATATATTTAAAAGATATAATTTTAAAGACGAAAACACTAAAAATCAAATAGAGCAAATAAAATCAAAAGCAAATAATTATATTAGGGGGAAAATATGGACATTATAAAAGCTCAAGAAGCATTTAAAAACTATGTAAAAAATTATAATCCAGAAGATGAAAAAGTAAAAATAAAAATTGTACATATTCAAGAGGTATCAAGAATAGCCAAAAAATTGGCAGAAGACTTAAAATTAAGCAAAGAAGATATTGAACTTGCTAAATTAATAGGTTTATTACATGATATAGGAAGATTTGAACAAATAAAACAATATCACACATTTGTAGATAAAGATAGTATAAACCATGGAGAATATGGAGTAAAAGTATTATTTGAAGATGGTTTAATTAGAGAATTTATTGAAGAAGATAAATATGATAAAATAATAAAACTAGCAATATTAAATCATAATAGAGCAGACATAGAAAAAGGATTAACAGAAAGAGAAGAATTGCATGCAAAAATAATAAGAGATGCAGATAAAACAGATATATTTTACAGGCTTGTTATAGGAGATAAAAAAGCTATATGGGAAAGTAGTGATTTGTCAAATGATAAAATTTCAGATGAAATTTTTAGAGAATTTAAAGAAGATAAAAGAATAAATTATAAAGAAAGAAAAACATCTGCAGATATATTAGTAAGTCATTTTGCATATGTATATGATTTTAATTTTAGTCAAACATTAAAAATAATTAAAGAAAGAAACTATGTAGATCAATTATATAAAAGATTCAAATTTAATGATATTCAAACAATGAATAGATATAATGAAATATACAAGTTAGCAAAAGAGTATTTAGAAGAAAAAGGGTAAAAAATGGGCAAAAAATTAATAATAACAGAAAAACCATCTGTTGCAATGGAATTTGCAAAAGTTTTAAAAATAAGTACAAATAGAAAAAATGGATATATAGAATCAGAAGATTGGATAATAACATGGTGTGTAGGTCATTTAGTAACAATGAGCTATCCGGAAGTTTATGATGAAAAATTAAAATTTTGGAGATTAGATACACTACCATTTATACCACATGAATGGAAATATGAGATAATACCTGCAGTGCAAAAACAATATGAAATAGTAAAAACATTATTACAAAGAGAAGATGTAGAAGAAATATACAATGCAGGGGACTCTGGAAGAGAGGGAGAATATATACAAAGACTTGTATTTATGATGGCAAAACCAAATCCGAAAGCAAAGATGAAAAGAGTATGGATAGATTCTCAAACAGAAGAAGAAATAAGAAGAGGAATAAAAGAAGCAAAAGATTTAGGAGAATATGATAGTCTATCAGATTCAGCATATTTAAGAGCAAAAGAAGATTATTTAATAGGAATAAATTTCTCTAGATTATTATCAATAATATATGGGAGAAAAGTAGCAACCGAAATTAAAGAAGAAAAAGCTTCAATTTCAGTTGGAAGAGTTATGACATGTGTTCTTGGTATGGTAGTATCAAGAGAAAGAGAAATTAGAAATTTTGTCAAAACAAAATATTACAAAATAATATGTGAATTTGGAAATGATACAGGAACAATAAAAGCAGAGTGGAAAGTTAATGAAAAGTCAACAATGTATGAATCTCATAAACTATATAATGAAAGTGGGTTTAGAAAAGAAAATGATGCAAAAGAATTTATAAAAAGTTTAGAAGGAAAACAAGCAATTATAACAGAATTAAAAAAATCAAAACAAAAAGAAAATGCACCATTATTATTTAATCTAGCTGAAATTCAAAATGAATGTACAAAAAGATTTAAAATAAAACCAGATGAAACTTTGGAAATTATACAAAATTTATATGAAAAAAAATTAGTTACATATCCAAGAACAGATGCGAGAGTTTTGTCTAGTGCTGTTGCAAAGGAGATATCTAAAAATCTTAATGGTATAGCTAAAGGATATAATGATGAAGAAACACAAAAACTATTAAAGAAAATGATAGATGAAAATTATTCTACAAACTTATTAAAAACTAAATATGTAAATGATAGTAAAATAACAGATCACTATGCAATTACACCAACAGGACAGGGATATGAAAATTTTGAAAAATTACCTGATTTACACAAAAAAGTATATAATGTAATTGTAAAAAGATTTATTGCAATATTTTATCCACCAGCAGAATATAATAAGGTTTCAATGGTAGTTAATATAGAAAATGAAACATTTAACTGTAGTGGAAAAGTATGTATAAATAAAGGATATTTAGAAGTATTAAAACCTAAAAATTCTGCAAAAGAATCCACAGAAAAGGAACAGACTGTGGAAAGTAAAGAAGATATTGATAGTAATATGGAAATATTTAAAACTTTAAAAAAGGGACAAGAAATAAATGTGAAGAATTTTGAAATAAAAGATGCAGAAACTTCTCCACCTTCAAGATATAATTCAGGTTCAATGATTTTAGCAATGGAAAATGCCGGAAAATTAATAGAAGATGAAGAATTAAGAGAACAAATAAAAGGTGCAGGTATAGGAACTTCTGCAACTAGAGCAGAAATAATAAAAAAGTTAGAAAAAATTCACTATATAGAAATTAATTCAAAGACTCAAATTATAACTCCAACACATAAAGGTGAGGTTATATATGATGTTGTTAATTATTCAATGCCAGATATGCTTAATCCTAAACTTACTGCAAGTTGGGAAAAAGGACTAGATATGGTTGCTAAAAAAGAGATTGAATCAGAAGAATTTATGTCTAAATTAGAAAAATATATTAATTCAAAATTTAATAAATTGGTTGTAAAAATGTAAGAAACCCATCGCACAAATTATATGCGATGGGTGGATTTTACAACACGCTCAGTACCTTGTCCTGCCGATTGGTATGGCAATTAGGTTTAAAAGATATAGAACCATTTTCGTGTATAATGATCTCTCTTAAACCACAGTCAAGCTCTGGAAATCTTCTCATCAGCTCTTTAAAGCTCTGATTTATAGAAGAGTTTTTGACTGTGAATAAAACACAGCAATTTAACTTTTCAAAGTTAGATTGAATGTATTTTTTCAACTCTGCCTTGAACCGGTTTGAAACCGGCTGATTAGGAAAAAGATACCTTACAGATATTGCAACCATTGAGTCAAATGATGGCTGGCTGTATGCTTTGTGAGGCACAATTAGCTCTTTTGCCAATTTTTCGATGTTCATGTTGGTAGTGTCAATAGTCTGTTCCATAAAATCCTCTTTTCTCCCAGTTATTGACTAGGATTTTGTATTTACACGATAATGTGCATATAATTATTATAACATAATTTATAATAATAGTCAAAAAATACTAATAAAAGCAGAACTAAAATAGTATAAACAAATATACTAAAGAAGCAGAAAAATGTAACTTTTTAAGACTTTTTGTAAAAAAATGTAAAAACTGTGCTAAAATATCTCTACTATACAATATTATAATTATAGGTTGTACTAATATCTATTTGCAATGCAATAAGATATTGATACAATAAAGTAAAAATATGATATTAATGACAACAACAGGAGGGAAGATATGAAAAAAGTAATATCATTAATGTTAGTAATGGCAATGGTATTTGGAGTGAATGTAACTTCATATGCCAAAGAACCAGAGGCCCGGAAAGAGGCTGTAGTTGCTGAAGCAGAACTTGATACATCAGTTCTGAAAGAAAATGTTGAGACTGCATCAGTAGCGAGAATTGCTAACTTGGCAGAATTTGACGGGTATGTGGCTGCAGGAGATACACCTGTTTCATTTTATGTACCATCTTCGAAAACGACGGTATATATTACTATAGCTAGTACTGCTGATTGCAAAGTTCAGATGCTCACATCGAAAGGATATATAGTGAGTAGTAGTACAGTAAGTGTACCTGGTGATGCAACAGCTCGTACATACTCATTAAGAAAAAATTGCTCTGCAGGAACATATTTTATTAAGTTTTATTCAGATTCTGCAACAAGTTTCTACACAGCATTTACAATAAGTTATACACAGCAGTAATCAAATTTGTAACTGATTAACTATTAATATCATATTTTTATAAAAGGTTATGCAAGGAAATTTGCATAACCTTTAAAAATATATTATAATCTATGGGGAGATAATTATGAAAGAGAAAATAAATAAGAAAATGTATCCATTAGTGAGAGGAAGTAATAGATATAAAATAATATTTTTAAAAAGAAAAATATTACCATGTGCAATTATAATAGGTATTATTTGGGCAATATCAACTATAATATTTTACTATATAAATGGTAGAAAAATAAATTCTAATATATTTAAAGAAATTGAATTAAAAGAAATTTCATATAGTTTTTTGGGAAAAGATGATAGTTTAAGAAATAGTGTAGAAAATGGATATATAAGTTCTAGAGAAGTACAAACGATATATTCAAATGATATAGGTTGTAAAATAGAAAAATTCATTATTTCAGATACAGATATTTATTTGCTAATAAGTTATTTTTATAAAAATAATCCAATAAAAGTAAATGGATTAAAGTCAAATATTGTTATATACAATGAAAATAAAGAAGGCATATGTGAATATTTTCTTAATGATAATATGAAATATCAATCTGATATATTGAAAAAATATAATGTTAACTCAACAAATTATACATTAAATCAAATAATGTATAATACTATTCATCAAACAGAGAACGAAAATACTTCCCAACTTTTTATATTATCAGGAGAGACACCTTTTCCAAGATCATCAAAATTATATGTAAACATAAAAGACATAGGTGGATTCAACAAATTCAATCAATATGTAACACTATATGATAATGTAGAATGGAACTTTGAATTAGATGTTCCAGAAAAATTTATAAACAGAACAAATGAAGAATATAAATTATCAGAAGAAATAGAAGATGTTACAATGAACAAAATAGAAATAACAGACACAAGGGCAATAATAAATTATACAACTGAAAAAGATAATATAAAATTCAGAATAATTGATGAAAATGGAAAAACATATAATAGTGTATATAGTAAAAAAATCGGTGATAAAGAATTTAATAATTATTACAATTTAAATAAAAATATGCTAACAGAAAAGATGTATTTAGAAGTATCATATAGAGATAGCATAAAGAAAATAGAACTAATTAAATAAATTATTGAAAAAGTTTTTATAACATAGTATAATTATTAAGTATTGGAAATACAAATGCAGTATAGAAGGGAAAATAAAGATGGTAAATGTCTTAATAGCAGATGACAATATTATTTTTGCAACCAATTTAATGAACTATATAAATGAAAAAAATGAAAATATAAGAGTATGTGCAATAACACAAAATGGACAAGAAACGATAGAGATGTTGAATAATAAAGATAATATAGATGTAATATTATTAGATTTAAAATTACCAATAATATCTCGGAGAAAAAGTACTAGAAAGAATAAATGATAAAGAAAAATATTATAATTCATGTATAGTAATATCAGGTGAAAACTCATATATAAGCAAGTTAAAAAAAAATAATATAATATATACAACAATAAATAAAACAACAGAAATGCCAGAAATAGTACTAATAATAAATAAATTAATAGAATATAAAGAAGAAGTAAAAAGAAATGATAATATAAAAAACAAAATAATAAAAGAATTAGTTTTTTTAGGATATGATTTATCACATAAAGGAACCAAATACTTAGTTGACAGTATACAATACATAATTTTAAATCCAAATCAATATAATGATAATTTAGAAAAAGACGTTTATCCAGTAATAGCTAAAAGATATAATAATAGTGCTAAAAATATAAAAGCAAATATAATAAGAGCAAATGATGTAATGTATAGTGAATGTGAACTAGAAAGACTAAAAAAATATTTTAAATTTGATAAAGATACAAAGCCAAAAGTAAAAACAGTAATATATACTGTAATGAATAATATAAATTAAAAGCACAGAGCAAAATCTGTGCTTAAATTATTTTTGTATTAGTTCAATAATTTTTGTATCAGAACCATTAACTATTTTTAAATATAATTTATTAGTAACCATATTTTTATTAAAAGCATATTCATTACATAATATATGATTTTCTACATCAGAATAAGATTTTGAATAATGAGAATATTCATTGTTATTATCATCTACAATATAAACATTTAAAAAATCATTTTCAGTAGAATAGAACAAATTTGAAGAAGTATCTGTAACATAAAAATCTTTGAACTCAAAACCTTCAACATTTTCTGCTAGAGAAAATTCAAGATTTGATCTATTAGTAAATTTCTCAGGAACATCAATTTCTAAATTCCAATTTATATCATCATATAAAGATTTAAAAGAATTTAAATCATCTATATAACCAATACCATGAATATTAACATATAATTTTTCAGGTTTTCCAAATTTAGTTAAACTACCTGTACGTCTTAAAGCTATAGTGGCATTATTTTTTGTCTGATATAAAGTAAAATAATTAGAAGAGATTTCAGATAAACTTTTTTCTTTTGATAAATTATTTTTAGCAAAAAAGTCATTTACATATTTAGAGTAATTCTGTGAAACACTTGATATAGAATCACAATAAATATTTTTATTTTCATCATAAATAATAATTGATGAAACAAGATTGTTCACACTAACTGGATGTTTAGAAAAATCAAAATCAAAAGTCATTATAAAATCATTGTCAGAAAGTATAAAACTATTTACTTTACAACCAATTTCATTTGAATAAGAATAGTTATTATTAAAATTTTCTATGTAATTGTTTTCAACAGCATTTTTTAAACCTTTTTCACTGTATGCAATACTTAAATTATTTATTTCTTGAAAATTTTCTTGAACAGGTTGTTCTTTTGATTTACTATATAAAAATACAGTAATAATAAGTAGTATCAAGATTACAACAACAAAAGTGATTTTTTTAAAATATGAATTATTTTTCATAAAAATTCCTCCTTTTTTATAATAGGTGTAGATGTAAATAAAAATTTACATCTACATCTCAAAAACATGGAAATCTAAAGTTTTAGATAAGTTCTTTAATTATCCTCTTACAATATATGATACAAATATCTGACCTGTTGAAGAGGTAAATTTCAATCTATAAGTGCCAGCAGGACAATTCTTTTTCAGCAGATAACTGTGACCAGAAGAATCTCCAGGAACTCTTACAGTATTGCTACCACTTATAACAAGTGTTGAGTTGTTATTTATAAGCTGAACTTTACAATCAGCCGTACTTGAAATGGAGATATAAAGATCTCCTTTTGATGAAAGAGTGAAATTACTGCCTGAAATGCAAGGAGGATAAATGTATCCCGTATAATCGAGAACATTTGAGGCCCTTGCAGTGCCAGAAGTCAATGTAACTTCAGTGCTTTCCCGGCTAGAAACCGTTTCTGCATGTGATGTTACATTGATATTAAAGAACATGGTACAAATTAACAATACTGCTAAAAATTTTTTCATTAGTAAACCCTCCATAATGTTATCCATGTTTTTGAGTTTATTGCAATAGCACTAGAATAAGTGTTAGAACAATTAAAACTATTTTTTATTATTCTAACATATAATCAGAAAGTGGCACAAAAAGTCACAAAAAGTCACAAAAAGTCACAAAATGAGATTATGTAAATATAAAAAATACTTGAAAAAAGCAAATACATATAGTAAAATATAAATATTAAATAATGAACCTTGAGAGGAAAATAAAATGAATACAATAATAGGAGAACTAGGAAAAAATCCAAAATTCTGTGAATATATAAAAAGTATAGAAAACAAAGTAAGTCCGGTAGCAATATCGGGCTTAACTGACGTAGGAATGGTACATATAATAGCAGGAACTAAAGAATATAGTAAAAAGCCAATATGTATAATAACATATAATGAAATACAAGCAAAAAAAATATTAGAAGATTTAAAATACTTCACAGAAAAAGTAGAATATTTTCCTAAAAAAGAAATAGTAACATATGATTATGTAGCAGAAAGCAAAGACTTACCATATGAAAGAATAGAAGTCCTAAATAAAATACAAGAAAATAAAAACATGATAATAGTAACAACAATAGAAGCTGTAATGCAGAAAATAATAAGCAAAAAAGCATTATACAAAAATACATTAAAATTTGCAGTAGGAGAAGAACATAATTTAGAAGAAATAAAACAAAAATTAGTGGATTTAGGATATGTAAGATATGATTTAATAGATGGAAGAGGACAATTCAGTATAAGAGGTGGAATATTAGACATATCAATATCAGACAAAATAGGTATAAGAATAGAATTTTGGGGAGATGAAATTGACTCAATAAGATATTTTAATATAATAAGTCAAAGATCAACAGAAAATACTGATAAAATAACAATATATCCATCACATGAATATATATTAGAAAAAAATATAGATAAAGTAATAGAAAATATAAAAGAAACAATATATCCAGAAGAAGTACAAGAACAAATAAATCAAGATATAGAAATAATAAAAAATGGAGATTACTTAAGTAAAGTAGACAGATATCTAAATGCATTTTATGAAAAACAAGAAACAATATTAGATTATTTAAATGATAAATATTTAATAGTATTAGATGAAATAAATAAAATAGAACAAAGATTAGAAAATGTTAATAAAGATTCTCAAAATGTAATTCAATTATTAATTGAAAAATCCAAAATGTCACCAGAAGCATTAAAAAATTTACTAAATTATCAACAACTAGAAGAAAAATTAGAAAATAAGCAAACAATATATATAGAAAAATTAGACAATGAAATAAAAATTCAAGCTGAAAAATATAAATGGAATTATAAAGAAAAGAGATTTTATAAAAGTGAGATTGAATTATTATTCAAAGAAATAATAAAAGCACAAGAAGAAAAGAAAAAAATATATTTATTAGCAGAGACCAAAGAAAAAGCCAAAAAGATATGTCAATTACTAGATGAACAAGAAATTATAAATAAATATGAAGAAAAACTAAATCAAACAATAATAGTAAAAAATAATGAAAGTTTGGTAACAGTAAGTATCGGAAAGTTATCATCAGGTTTTGAATGTTTTGATTTAAATGAGATAGTAATACCAACACAAGAATTAATAGAAGGAGAAAAAAGAAAAACATATAAATCATCAGCATTTAAAGAAGGTGAAAAAGTAGTATTTGCAGATTTAAAAGTAGGAGATTATGTAGTACACAAAAATTATGGTATAGGAATATTCATAGGTGTAAATACTATAACAGCAGATGGAACAACAAAGGATTATATAAAAATAAAATATTATGGAGATGACATTTTATATGTTCCAACAAACCAATTAGATAGTATAAGAAAATATATAGGTGGAGATGAAGGAAGCTTACATGTAAACAAATTAGGAAGCAAAGATTGGATAAAAACAAAAGCTAAGGTAAAGAAAAATCTAAGAGAAGTTGCACAAGAATTAATAGAATTATATGCAAAAAGAGAAAAAGCAAGTGGATTTGCATTTGAAAAAGATACACCATGGCAACAACAATTTGAAGACAGTTTTCCATACCAAGAAACAGATGACCAATTACGTTGCATAGAAGAAGTAAAAAAAGATATGGAGCTAGCAAAACCTATGGATAGATTATTATGTGGAGATGTAGGTTATGGAAAAACAGAGGTAGCAATAAGAGCAGCATTTAAGGCTGTAATGGGAGGAAAACAAGTAGCATATTTAGCACCTACAACAATATTAGCAGAGCAACAATATAAAGAATTTAAAGAAAGAATGGAAAATTTCTCAGTAAAAGTAGAAGTATTAAATAGATTTAGAACAAAAAAGCAACAAACAGAAATAATAAAAAAATTAAAACTAGGAGAAGTGGACATTGTTGTAGGAACACATAGAATATTAAGTGATGATGTAGAATTTAAAGATATTGGGTTATTAATAATAGATGAGGAACATCGTTTTGGAGTAAAAGCAAAAGAAAAAATAAAACAATATAAAACAAATATAGATGTATTAACAATGACTGCAACACCAATCCCAAGAACATTACATATGTCAATAGTTGGTGTAAGAGATATGTCAGTAATATATGAACCACCATATAACAGAAAACCAGTTCAAACATATGTGCTTGAATATGATAGAGAAGTTATAAGAGAAGCAATAACAAAAGAATTAGAAAGAAATGGTCAAGTATTTTATTTGTTTAATAATGTAGAAAACATAATACAAAAAGCTGATGAAATATCAAGTTTACTACCAGAAGCAAAAGTTGCATATGCACATGGAAAAATGACAGGAAATCAAATAGAAGATATAATGGAAGATTTTATAGAACAAAGAACAAATGTGTTAGTATGTACAACAATATTAGAATCAGGAATAGACATACCAAATGCTAATACCATAATAGTAGAAAATGCAGATAGAATGGGATTAGCACAATTATATCAAATAAGAGGAAGAGTTGGTAGATCAGATAGACAAGGATATGCATATATAACATATAAAAGAGATAAATTATTATCAGAAGTAGCAGATAAAAGACTAAAAGCAATAAAAGAATTTACTGAATTCGGCTCAGGCTTTAAAATTGCAATGAGAGATTTAGAAATAAGAGGAGCAGGAAGCTTATTAGGAGAAATACAACACGGACATTTAGAACAAGTTGGTTATGATACATATTGCAATTTACTAGATGAAGTAGTAAAAGAAATGCAAGGAATAGAAGTACAAGAAGAAGTTGATGTACAAATAGATTTAGATGTTACAAGTTATATACCTGATGAATACATATCAGATTCTAGTCAAAAAATAGAAATGTATCAAAATATTGCATTATGTAGAAATGAAGAAGATATACAAAATGTAATAGATGAAATGATAGATAGATTTGGAAATATGCCAGACGAAATCGAAAATTTAATAGATATTGCTAGAATAAAAATATTATGTAAAAAATTAAAAATAAGTAAAGTTCAAAGCAGAAGAAATTTTGTATTATTTATATTTGAACCAGGAGAGCTTAATATAGATGTAAATGAACTTGTTAAAAGATATAAAAATAAAATAAAATTTACACAAGGTATAAAACCACAAATTACATTAAGTTTAGACAAAACTACAGAAAAAGAAATTTTAAAAGAAACTCAAACATTTCTTAAATCATTGTAAGTGAGAAAGGAGGAAAAATGCAAGTAATTTCAAGCAAAGATAATGAATTAATAAAACATATAAAAAAATTGAAGGATAAAAAATATAGAGACATAAATAATGAATATATAATAGAAGGAATAAAATTAATAGAAGAAGCAGTAAATGAAAATGCCAAAATAAAAAAAATAATTATATGTGAAGATACAACAAAAACATATGAAATTCCAACAAACATAAGAATTGAAATTGCTAAATATGATTGTATATATGTAACTGAAAAAATATTTGATACAATAACACAAGTAAAAAATCCACAAGGGATATTAGCAATAATAGAAAAGGAAAGTTCAGAAACAGAAATAGACTTTACTCAAGATATTATTGTTATATTAGATGATGTACAAGATCCAGGAAATTTAGGAACAATCCTAAGAACAGTAGATAGTATTGGATTAAATCAAATAATAGTATCAAAAGATACGGCAGATAGCTTTAATCCTAAAGTAGTACGATCTACAATGGGAGCAATTTTCAGAGTTAAAGTTATTGAAAAAGAAAATTTAATAGAAACTATAAAAATAATAAGAAAACATCATTTTAAATTAATGGTTACATCATTACAAACAGAAAATAGTATTTATGATATAGATTATAATAAAAAAATAATAGTAATTGGAAACGAAGCAAATGGAGTGTCAAAAGAAATTCAAGATATGGCAGATATAAAAGCAAAGATACCAATGTTAGGAAAAACAGAAAGTTTGAATGCATCTGTTGCAACAGGTGTGGTTTTATATGAATATGTAAGACAAAAATTAAGTAAATAAGATAAAAGACACATAAAAAATTGTGTCTTTTATAAATAATATCAATAATTGGAATAAAAAATAAATTATTAATATATATGAAAGAATTAAGAATTCCGGACTCTCAGAAAATATAAAATTTTCTATACTTAATATAAGTATAACATAAAAATATAAAAAAAGTTGTAGAAATTTGTCAAAGAATTTAAAACTATTTGTAAAAAAATGTCAATTTTGCCAAGAATTTGCGATGAAAAATGCTTGCAATTTCAATATATAAGTATTATAGTAAATATATTATGAGGTCAAGGGGAGGGGTAAAATTGAAAAACTTTTATGGAAGTATATTTATTAGTCGTGATAAACTAGAAGAAGCAGGAATAAATTATCCAATAAAAGTAGAATATTATAAAATAACAGAAGAAGAAAAAAGAAAAACAACAAATGAAGCAATATATGGAGTACAAATAATAAAAACAGAGTATAGAAATAAAATTGGAGTAGAGCAAAATAAATTAGAACATATTACAAATAATGAAAGTGAAATTAATAATATTCTTGAGAAATTAAAAAGAAATGAAGTAACACCAATAGGACTTGAAGAAGTCATTATAGAATTAGAAAAAATACAAAGACTTGCAAAAAATGAAAAAATGAGCTACAATACATAAAAACTAATTTACACCGTTTTGAAAGGATGATAAAACAATGGCAGATAAACTAATAATAGTAGAATCACCAGCAAAAGCAAATACAATAAAAAAGTTCTTAGGAGGAAGTACTAAGGTTGTAGCATCAATGGGACATATAAGAGATTTACCAAAATCAAAATTGGGAATTGATGTAGAACATAATTTTGAACCACAATACATAAATATAAGAGGAAAAGGAGATTTAATAAAAAGTTTAAAAAAAGATGCAAAATCTGCAAAAAAAGTATATCTTGCAACTGACCCTGATCGAGAGGGAGAAGCAATAGCATGGCATTTATCAAATATATTAGAAGTAGATCAAGATAAAGTAACAAGAGTAACATTTAATGAAATAACAAAAACAGCTGTACAAAAAGCAATAAAAGAACCAAGAGATATTGATATAAATTTAGTAGATGCACAACAAGCTAGAAGAGTATTAGACAGAATTGTAGGATATAAGATAAGTCCTGTATTATGGAAAAAAGTTAGAAGAGGTCTGTCTGCAGGTAGAGTTCAATCAGTTGCTGTAAAACTAATAGTAGATAGAGAAGAAGAAATAGAAAAATTTATTCCAGAAGAATATTGGAATATATATGTAAAATTATTAGACGAGAATTCTAAAAAAATATTTGAAGCCAAATTTTATGGAAAAGATGGAAAGAAAAAAGAAATCCATAGTCAAGAAGAAGTAAATGAAATACTAGAAGACCTAAAAAAAGCAAAATACATTGTACAAGATATCAAAAAAGGAGAAAAGAAAAGAACACCAGCTCCACCATTTACAACAAGTACAATGCAACAAGAAGCATCAAGAAAATTAGGATTTACTCTAAAAAAGACAATGTCACTAGCACAAGTTCTATATGAAGGTATAAAAATTCCTGAAAAAGGAACAGTAGGTTTAATTACATATATGAGAACAGACTCTACAAGAATATCAGAAGAAGCAAGAGCAGCTGCAAAAATGCATATTGTATCTGAATATGGTGAAAACTATTATGAAAATAGATATTATAAAACAAATAAAGAAGCTCAAGATGCACATGAAGGTATAAGACCAACTTATGCTGAATTAGAACCAGACAAAATAAAAGAAGCATTAACAAAAGACCAATATAAATTATATAAACTAATTTATAATAGATTTATGGCAAGTCAAATGGCGCCAGCAGTTTATGACACAATGTCTGTTACAATAGATGCTAATAAAAATACATTTAAAGCAAATGGACAAAATTTAAAA
>CAKPPL010000009.1 GCA_934177555.1 uncultured Clostridia bacterium | reverse complement strand
ATGTAATGCTAAATGCAAACATTGTGGAAGTAGTGCTGAAAAGAAAAAATATGATGGAGAATTAACAACAGAGGAGATTAAGTCAGCATTTAAACAAATTGCAAACGATATGGATGCCAGTAAAATTTTAGTACATGTTACAGGAGGAGAGCCTTTAGTCAGACAAGATTTGTGTGAAGTAATGGAATATGCGACAAAAGAATTAGGTTTTCGCTGGGGAATGACAACAAATGGTATTTTATTAAATGATGAAAATATTGAAAAATTAAGAAAAGCTAATATGGAAACAATATCTATTAGTATTGATGGATTAGAACAAACACATGATACATTTAGAGGAGTACCAGGTTCATATAAAACAATAATAAATAATATAAAAAAATTAAAAGAAGCAAATTTTGTAAAACACATTCAAGTTACGACAGTATTTCATAAAGAAAATATAAATCAATTAAATGAACTATACAATATAATGTTGGATTTAGGTTTAGATTCATGGAGATTAGTTTCTATGGATCCAATAGGAAGAGCAAATGAAAATAATAATTTATTACTTGATGGAAAAGAAATAAAACAATTACTTGATTTTATAAAATCAAAAAAAAGTAATAAAAAATTAACAGTTACATATGGTTGTCCAAGCTTCTTAGGATTAGACTATGAAAAAGAAGTTAGAAACTATTATTTTTATTGTAGAACAGGAATAAATATAGCAAGTATTTTATACAATGGAGATTTGTTTGTTTGCCCTAATGTACCTAGGATAAAAAGATTTATACAAGGAAATATCAGAACAGATAACTTTAAAGATGTATGGGATAACAAATATAAAGAATTTAGAAAAAAAGATAGAACAAAATGCGAAGAGTGCAACAAATGCGAACAATGGGAATACTGCTTGGGAGGAGCTTTTCATACTTGGGATTTTACAGACAATGAACAAAATAAATGTGTTTATAAAATGATTAATAAAAATTAGGAGGGATATTATGAAAATGTTTGAAAAATTAAAAAAAGGTTTAATTGGAATAGGGATTTTTCTATTAAGTATACCAACAAAAGTGTTTGCTGCAATAGATAATAGACATGATATACAACCTTTGTATGGAGTAACTGAACCAGACCCATTAGAAGAAATATGGAATATTGGTAAAATTTTTATTATACCAGTAGCTTTATTAATAGGATTAATAATATATTTAAAAAAAAGTAAGGGGAGTAAAAAGAAAAAAATATTAGTAACAATAGAAATTATCTTTATAATTGTAATAATATTTTTTGTTGCTTATGAAGCAAATTACTTATAAATAAAATAAATGTAAATTGTATAATATGATGTGTGAAAATTAGTAACACATCATATTTTGGTAAATAAAGACTGTTAAAATTCACAAAAAATTCACAAAAGAGAAAAAGCAACGAAAAAGCAAGTAAAAAGTGAAAAAACAAGAAAAACAAACAAAAAAACATAAAAAAATCAAGAAACAACTATTGCAAAAAGCAAGCATTATTGATATGATAAAATAGAATAAAAAAAGAATGTTTTTTAAAAAATGAAAGGGAAAAAAATGATAGAATTTAAAAACGTAAGCAAAAAGTATGGAACAGGAACAGAAGCTGTCAAAAATGCAAGTTTTAAAATAGAAAAAGGCGAATTTGCATTTTTAGTAGGAACATCAGGAAGTGGAAAATCAACATTAATAAAACTAATATTAAAAGAAGAAGAACCAACATCAGGAAATATAATAATAAATGGTAAAGACACAACATTCTTAAAACAAAGCAAAGTCCCATACTTACGTAGAAGCATGGGAATAGTATTTCAAGATTTCAGACTATTACCAGATAAAACAGTATACGAAAATGTAGCATTTGCAATGTATATAGTAAAAGCAACACCAAGACATATAAGAAGACAAGTACCAATGGTATTATCATTAGTAGGGTTAAGTGGAAAAGCTAAAATGTATCCAAATGAGTTATCAGGAGGAGAGCAACAAAGAGTAGCATTAGCAAGAGCATTAGTAAATAACCCATCAATGATAATAGCAGATGAGCCAACAGGAAATTTAGATCCAGACACTGCATGGGATATAATGAATTTACTTAATGAAATAAACATGAGAGGAACAACAGTTGTAGTAGCAACACATGCGAAAGAAATAGTAGATCAAATGAGAAAAAGAGTAATACACATAAATAAAGGTGTCATAGTAAAAGATGATAAAAAAGGTGGGTACGATTGTGAGGTTTAATGTAATAAATTATTTAATAAAAGAAGGAATCAGCAATGTTTTCAAAAATAAAAAATCAACAATATCATCATTAATGATAATGTGTGCAACAATGCTGATATTTGGACTATTTTTTGTAATAGGAGAAAACATAAATGCATTTGTAGCAAATGTAGCAGAAGCACAAGAAATAAGAGTATTTGTAAATAATGATGCAACAGAAAGTCAAATAGAACAAGTAGGAAGAGATATATTAGCAATAGAAGGAGTAAAAGATGCACAATATGTTTCAAAAGAAGAAGGACTAGAATCAATGAGAGATGTGCTTGGAGATGACTTAATAGAAGGTTACAAAGGAGAAAATAATATATTATCAGCAGCATATGATGTAACATTAACAGATTTGGAATTAAATGAAGAAGTACAATCAAATATAAAACAAATAGAAAATGTAAAAAAAGTAGAAGCAAGTAATAAAGTTATAGATCAAGTACTTAGACTTGCAAAAGGAATAAAAATAGTAACTTTAGCAATTTTATTACTATTAATTGTAATATCAACATCAATAATTGCAAATACAATAAAATTAACTGTACATGCAAGAAGAAAAGAAATATCAATAATGAAATATGTTGGAGCAACAAATAGTTTTATAAGATGGCCATTTTTAGTAGAAGGTATTATAATAGGAATTGTTGCTGGAATACTTTCAGTAGCAATAATTGGAATTACATATACATATATTGCAAACCAATTAGCAGCTACAACATTTATGCAAATAATACAATGGCAATTAATACAATTTAAAGATATGTTCAATTTAATATTAATAGTATATTTAAGTTTAGGAATAGGAATAGGAATAGTCGGAAGTAGTATATCTATGAGAAAATATCTTGAAGTATAAACGAAAGGAAAGGTAAAAAATGCGCAAATGTATAGTAATAGCTTCAATAATTGTTATATTAAGTAGTTTATGCATTTGTGCATATGCAGAAGATATTACAGATTTACAAACAGAGTCAAAAGAACTAACAGAACAGTTAAATACAGCAAATAATCAATTAAAAGTAGTTCAAGATAAATTATCAGAAGCAATGCAACAATTACAAGAAGTAGATGAGCAAATAGCTCAGTCACAGGAAGAGCTAAATAAAGTAAATGTTCAAGTAGAAGATTTAATGGCAAAAATAGAAGAAAATGAAGCTAAGCTAAATAAAACACAAAAAGAATTTGACGATTTAAAAGATACAATAGATAATAGAGTAATTGCTTTATATGAAACACCTAAACTAAAATATTTAGAGGTAATATTAACATCAAAAAGTTTTACAGAAATACTATCAAATTATTATAATATAAAAGAATTAATAGAATTTGATACAGATTTACTAGAAAAAGTAAAAAAACAAAAATCAGATATAGAAACAACTAAAAAAATACTAGCAGAGCAAAAAAAACAAGCAGTAACACAAAAGCAAAATCAACAAAAAAAGGCACAAGTACTCTCAAACACTAAAAAAATGAGAGAATATTACACAAATAAATTATCAGATGAAGAAAAACAATTACAAGCAAAAGTAGATGAATATAATGAGCAAGTAAGTTCAATAGAAGCAGAAATAAAACAACTAGCATTAAACAGTATTAGTGCAGACTACATAGGAGGGGCATTTACATGGCCTGTACCAGGACATTTATCATTAACATCTTTGTATGGAATGAGAGTACATCCAATAACAGGAGCATATAAGCTACATACAGGAATTGATATAAGTGCACCACTTAACACTAGTTTTGTAGCAGCTGCAAATGGAATAGTTTCAAAAGCAACATATAATACAGCATATGGAAATATGGTAATAATTGACCATGGTGGAGGAGTACAAACATTATATGCACATGGAAATGAAATTTTAGTTCAATTAGGACAAACTGTCAAAGCTGGTGATGAAATATTAAAAGTAGGTTCAACAGGTTACTCAACAGGACCACATGCACATTTTGAAATCAGAATAAACGGACAAACTGTAAATCCATTAGATTATTTATTAAGTAATAATAATATTACTAAAGAAGATAGTAACACGAATAACACAACTGAATAAAAAACATAAGAAATTATGTGATTTTGAAAGGATGGAATAATTATGAAAAGAACAATAGCCAAAATAATAGGAATAACCATAATAGCTGTATTATTTATGCAAACTTCATTTGTTGTTGCTGTAACAGAAGAAGATGAATTAAAAAATCAGCAAAGTCAAATAAATGATCAAATAAAAGAGGCAGAACAAAAACAAAAAGAATTAGAAGCTACAAAATCTTCAACATTAAAAACAGTTGAAGATTTAATAGGAAAAATATCAACATCAGAGTCTGAAGTTGATACACTAGAAAATCAAGTTACAGAATTACAAAATCAAATAAAATCTAAAGAGAACGACATAAAAGAAAAAGAAGAAGAATATACTAAACAAGAGCAATTACTAGATGCAAGAGTAGTTGCAATGTATGAAAGTGGAGAAACTTCATATTTAGATGTATTATTAACATCTAAAAGTATAACAGATTTTTTAGCAAAATATTATTATGCTTCAGAGTTAGTAGATTGTGATAAACAACTTATACAAACAACAAAAGACCAAAAAACACAGATAGAAGCAGAAAAAGCAGAATTAGAAGCATCAAAAAGAGAATTAGATACAACATTAGCACAAGCAGAACAAAAAAATGTTGAATTAAAAAGTCTAAAAAAAGAAAAAGAGACATATGTACAACAATTATCAGAAGAAGAGAAAAAAGTACAAAAAGAAATAGAAGAATTAGAAGAGGCAAACAAACAAATCCAAAAAGAAATTACTGCTGCAAGAATAAGATATCAAAAACAATTAGCAGAATTAAAAAGACAACAAGAAGCAAAAAAGAATAATAATAAAAATAACAACAATAATTCTTCAAATGGGGGAAGTACAACGGGTTCAGGATATTTTATTAGACCAGTTTCATCAGGAACAGTTACTACAAATGGATATTATTCAACAGGAAAATTCCATGGAGCAATAGATTATGGTGTTGCATCAGGAACTACTGTTATGGCAGCTGCAGATGGAGTTGTAATGTCAACTGCAAACTTATCAGGAAGTTATGGTACATATGTTGTAATAGAACATGCAAATGGTTTACAAACATATTATGCACATGGTACAAAAGGTTCTATTACAGTTAAACCTGGAGACATAGTAAAACAAGGACAAAAAATAATGCTTAGTGGTAGTACAGGAAATTCAACAGGACCACATTTACATTTTGAAGTAAGAAAATCACCATACAATTATAGTTATAGTGCAACAGCATATGGTCAAGATTCAAGAGTAAATCCATTAAATTATTTATAATGATAATTGGCGAGGCTTTAAATCTCGCCAAAAATAATATAGAATAAAATGATAGAAAGATGAGGAAAAAATGGAAGAGAAGTATTTGAAAAGACAAAGGATGTATAAAACAATAATGTTAGTAGCACTAACAGCATTTATAACATTTATTTTAACAGCAGTATATTTAGATAATACTGATAGTTCAGCAAGTGGAACAATTCAATCATTAATAACAGGCTCATCAGATAGTGATAATTTAACAACATCATTAAAAAATATAGAAGCAATTATGAAAAAATATTATTTAAATGATTATGATGAACAAAAAGCAATAGATGGTGCAATATCAGGATATATCTCATCATTGGGTGATGAATACACAGAATATATACCATCAGCTGATATGGAAGAGTATACTCAAAATATTAAAGGTAATTTTGTAGGAATTGGAATTTACATGGTTAAAAATACTGAAAAAAATCTTATCCAAGTTTTATCACCAATTCAAGAAAGTCCAGCTGAAAAAGCAGGAATACAGGCAG
Organism: uncultured Clostridia bacterium; assembly: GCA_934177555.1. Classification (GTDB taxonomy): domain Bacteria; phylum Bacillota; class Clostridia; order TANB77; family CAG-508; genus CAG-269. The sequence continues at coordinate 15,640 of CAKPPL010000009.1, read as the reverse complement.
GAGATTTAATAAAAAGTGTAGATGGAGTTGAATATACTGGAGATGATATGACAACAGTTGCAAACAAAATAAAAGGTGATGCTGGAACAAAAGTGAAATTACAAATATTAAGAGGAGATAAAACTCTAGAATTTGAAATCACAAGAGAAAAAGTAAATACAAATCCAGTAATTGCTGAAAAATTAGAAAATGATATTGGATATTTAGATGTATCAAGTTTTGATGAAGGAACAGCAGAAGATTTTAAGAAAAAATTTGAAAATTTGAAATCACAAGGAATAAAATCATTAGTAATAGATTTAAGAAATAATGGTGGAGGCTTAGTAAAGGAGGCATTATCAATAGCAGACTATATAGTTCCAAAAGGAAAAACATTATTAATTACTGTTGATAAAAATGAAAATGAAGACATTGAAAAGGCTAAAGAAGATCCTATAATAGATATGCCAATAGTAGTATTAGTAAACAAAAATACTGCAAGTGCTTCAGAAATATTAGCAGGAGCATTAAAAGATAATGAAAAAGCTACAATAGTTGGAACAAAAACATATGGAAAAGGTGTAATTCAACAAGTATTATCATTAAAAACAGGAGCTGGAATAAAAGTAACAGTAGAAGAATATTACACACCAAATAAAAACAAAATCAATAAAGTTGGTATAGAACCAAACGAAATAGTGGAATTACCAGACAGTGTTACAAATGAATTACTAGTAAAAGATGATGAAGATACGCAATTACAAAAAGCAATAGAATTATTAAAATAAGGAGTTTGACATGAAATTAAATTTAGCAAATAAATTAACAATATTTAGAATAATTTTGGTACCTATAATGGCAATAATACCATATCTTAATTTACAAGGTGATTTTTATGGATTACCATATACGTATTTTTGGATGGAACTAATTTTCATAGTAGCATCAATAACAGACAAACTAGATGGATATATAGCAAGATCTAGAAATCAAGTAACGACATTTGGAAAATTTTTAGACCCATTAGCTGATAAAATTTTAGTATTAACAGCAATGATATTATTAGTTGAACTAAACAAAATTCCAGCTTGGATACCAGTAATAGTGTTAGCAAGAGAATTTTTAGTATCTGGGTACAGATTAGTAGCAGTAGAAAAAGGTGGAAAAGTTATAGCTGCATCAATTTGGGGAAAATTAAAAACAGTAACACAAATGTTAGCAATTATATTAGTTATTTTTGATAATAATCCATTTGCACAATGTTTTAAAGGAAATCTTACAGGAATTGAATTTGGACTAAACTTAACAGCAACAATATTATTACTAGTATCAGTATTTGCAACAATATTTTCTGGAATAGATTATATGAAAAATGGAAAAGAATTATTTAAAGACTAAAAAATATTGACAATGAAAAATAAAAAAGGTATAATAACCATAATTTAATAATTTACGATGAAAAAGAAAAATTATAACTTAAGTTTATAGAGAGCTATTGTTGGTGGAAATATAGCAATAAAAGTTATAAGGGGAGCTTTGGAGTAAATATATAATTAAGGTGCTTAAAACTTTAGTTTTAAGAAATAGGGTGGAAACGCGGAAATAGAACTTTCGTCCCTAGCTATAAGCTAGGAATGGGAGTTTTTTTGATTATAAGGAGGAATTAAAATGGTAAAATCAATGGAAACAATCGTAAATTTATGTAAGGCTAGAGGATATATATATCCTGGTTCAGAAATTTATGGAGGCTTAGCAAATACATGGGATTATGGACCATTAGGAGTTGAGCTAAAAAATAATGTAAAAAAATTATGGAGAAAGAAATTTATTCAAGAAAGTAAATATAATGTTGGATTAGATGCAGCAATATTAATGAATCCACAAGTTTGGGTTGCATCAGGGCACGTTGGTGGTTTCTCAGATCCTTTAATAGATTGTAAAGAATGTAAAACAAGACATAGAGCAGATAAATTAATAGAAGAATGGTCACATGAAAATGGAAAAGATATGATTGCAGATGGAATGACAGATGATGAAATGATAAAATTTTTAGATGACAATAATATTCCATGTCCAAATTGTGGAAAACATAATTTTACATCAATAAGAAAATTTAATTTAATGTTTAAAACATTTCAAGGTGTAACAGAAGATGCAAAAGCAGAAATATATTTAAGACCAGAAACTGCACAAGGAATATTTGTAAACTTTAAAAATGTAATGAGAACAACAAGAAAAAAACTTCCAATGGGTATAGCTCAAATAGGAAAAGCATTTAGAAATGAAATAACACCAGGTAATTTTACATTTAGAACAAGAGAATTTGAACAAATGGAATTAGAATTCTTCTGCAAACCAGGAACAGATTTAGAATGGCATGAATACTGGAAAAAATTCTGTGAAGATTGGTTATTAGGATTAGGAATGACAAAAGAAAATATTCGTTTAAGAGATCATAGTCCAGAAGAACTAGTATTTTACAGTAAAGCAACAACAGATATAGAATATGCATTTCCATTTGGATGGGGAGAATTATGGGGAATTGCTGATAGAACAGATTATGATTTAACAAATCATATGAATACTTCAAAAGAAGATTTAACATATTTAGATCCAGAAACAAATGAGAGATATGTACCATATTGTATAGAACCATCACTTGGAGCAGATAGAGTAACATTAGCATTTTTATGTGATAGTTATGAAGAACAAGAAATTGGAGAAGGAGATACAAGAGTGGTATTACATTTACATCCAGCATTAGCACCATATAAAGTTGCAGTATTACCATTATCAAAAAAATTATCAGAAAAAGCAGAAGAAGTATATTCACAATTAGCAAAGAAATTCATGTGTGAATATGATGAGGCAGGTTCAATAGGAAAACGTTATAGAAGACAAGATGAAATTGGAACACCTTATTGTGTAACAATAGATTTTGACACACTTGAAGATAATTGTGTAACAGTTAGAGATAGAGATACAATGGAACAAGTAAGAGTTAATATAAATGAATTAGAACAATGGATTGAGAAAAAAATAGATTTTTAGAAACATTTACGAAAGGAAAAAATAAATGGAAAATAAAAAAACAATAATTGGAATAATTATTTTGTTAATATTAATAATAGTAACAGTTGTAGGTGCATATTTTTATAATAGAACAAGTACAGAACAAATAAATTTATTAACAGATGAAACAAACCAACTCTTACAATCTGATATTTTAAAAGATGATATAGATTCAAAAATAAAAACAGAAAAAAATTATGCTATTGTAGAAAAATCAATTAAAGAATATTTATCAAAAATAAAAAACTTATATACTGATATGAAAGAAACAAATAATGAAATCAATCCACATATTATTTTTCAAGCTGAAAATGTAAAAGGCGAAAATTTTACAGTAGTGGATAATATAATTTCAAATTATAAAGAAAAAGCTCAAAAAGACTTTGAAGAATATGAAGAATTAATAAAAGAAGAAAACATTATAAATGGATTTGAAGAAAATAAAATAACAAATAGAAAAGAATATTACAAAAATTTATATAAAACAGTAATGTTAAGTGATGTTATGAAATCTAAATATTCAAATATTCAAGAAAAAATAGAAAAAGAAAAAGATAATATAATAGAAAGAGCAAATAAATTAACCAAAATAAAAGAATTTTTAATAGAAAATAAAAAATATTGGAATGTAAAAGAAGACAAAATTCAATTTACAAATATAGGTAAAATGACAGAATACTATAATTTAATTAATCAACTAGTTGATTAAAGGAAGGATGAAATATGAGAAAATACTTTGGAACAGATGGTATTCGTAGAATTGCTAATACAGAATTATCACCAGAATTAGTTTATAAAGTAGCAAAAGCAGGAGCGTATGTATTATCAAAACATACAAATAAAGCTCCAACAATATTAATAGGAAGAGATACAAGATTATCAGGAACACTAATAGAAAGTGCTATGGTAGCAGGATTTCTAAGTTATGGAGCAAATGTAAAATTATTAGGAGTTATACCAACACCAGCAGTAGCATATCTAACAAGAAAATTGCAAGCAGATGCTAGTGTAGTAATATCAGCATCACATAATACATATGAATTTAATGGAATAAAATATTTTAGTAATAAAGGTATGAAAATTCCTGATGAATTAGAGGAAGAAATAGAAGAAATAATGGATTCAGGTAAATTAGACGAATTATCTGCAGTTGAAGAAAAAATAGGAGTATCTGAAGTAAGAACAGATTTACTAGATGAATATGTTTATTTCTTTAGAAAAAACTTTGATGATAACATAGAAAAATATAATACACCAGATTTTAAAGTAGTAATAGACACAGCAAATGGAGCAACTTACAAAGTTGCAGATAAAGTATTTAAAACATTAGGAATAAATCATGTAATAATAAATAATACTCCTGATGGAATAAACATAAATCAAAATTGTGGTTCAACACATTTAGAGATGCTAAAAGAATATGTTGTAAAAAATAAAATGAGTTTAGGAATAGCATATGATGGTGATGGAGATAGATGTTTAGCTGTTGACGAAAATGGTAATGAAATTGATGGAGACAAATTATTAGCAATAATTTCAAACTATTTAAGAGAAAATGGAGAACTTGAAAAAGATACAATAGTCGCAACAGTTATGAGTAATTTAGGACTAAATAAATATGCAGAAAAAAATAATATGAATCTAATTCAAACAAAAGTTGGAGATAGATATGTATTAGAAGAAATGCTAAAAAATGGATATAATTTAGGTGGAGAACAATCTGGGCATGTTATATTATTAGATTATAATCCAACAGGTGATGGAATTTTAACATCATTAATGTTAATACAAGCAATGTTAAAAAGTGGTAAAAAAGCATCAGAATTAGGAAACTTAGTAGAAAAATATCCACAAGTATTAATTAATGCTAAAGTATCATCAGATAAAAAATATGATTATGAAAAAAATGAAGAAATAAAAAAAGCAATAGAAAAATTAGAAAAAGAATTTTCAGGAAATGGTAGAGTGTTAATTAGACCATCTGGAACAGAACCACTTGTTAGAGTTATGATAGAAGGTCAAAATAAAAAAGAAATTGAACAAAAAGCAAAAGAAATTGCAGAACTAATTGAAAAAAATTGTAAATAATATTATTATATATACAAAGGAGGATGTGAAGTGATTATAATAGATATAACAAATTTTGTAACAATATTGTTAATGGTAATAGCAATGATATTATTAATTTTTCTTGCACATGAAATTAAAAAAAGTTATATAATGGCATTACCATTAGGAGTGTACTTATTTTTACTAGTAACACATGTAATACAAATAATGACTTTAACTGATGGATATAGAGATAAATTGCCAATATTATGGGGCTGTGTATTATTAGATTTTGCATTTATATTTATATCATTTGTATCATATTTATGGATTGATGATATTGAAGCAAAAAAGAATAATAAAAAAAGTATAGATAATAGTTTAGACTGGTTTTGGAAAGAAGTATAATGTAATAAAAGAGCTTGAAACTAATGGTTTCAGGCTCTTTTGTCGAATGCCGTCGACGAAAAGTTCTTGACATTATAAAAAAATGATGTTAATATGTGTACAGAATTTAAATCAAACAAAGTTGAATCAAAATTTTTTCGAAAAAATCAACAAATCAAAATTCAAATTTTAATCAAAGAAGGTGAAAGTAAATGAATGTTTAAATTTACTAGAGCTGGTGTAAATCTTATAAGTTTCATTATAACAACAATAATATTTTCAATAATACAAATAACATTATATCAGTATGTAAATGGAGTCAAATTAAATGTCAATATTACAGAAAATATAATGAAAAAACAAGATGTATATGTACCAATAGAAACATTAAAAACAGATGATATATGGCAATTAGAAATAGAAGAAATAAAATTAAAAGCAGATATAGCAGAAGGAACATCAAAAGAAATATTAGAAGATAAAATAGGGCATTTTACAGAAACACAAACAGAAAATGGAAATATAGGACTTGCAGCACATAATAGAGGATATAAAGTAAATTATTTTGAAAATTTAAAAAAATTAAAACAAGGAGATAAAATAAAATATATACATAATCAGTACCAACAAACATATATAGTAGAAAAAAATATAATAATAAAAGATACAGACTGGGAAAAGCTTGAGAATACTGAAGAAGACAAATTAACATTAATAACATGTGTAGAAAATGAACCAGAATATAGAAGATGTGTGCAAGCAATAAAAGAAGAAATGGAGGAAAATTATTGAAAAAAATATTAAAATTAATATTAACATCTATAATCATAATAATATCAAATATAGGAATACTAGTAAATACAGTACAAGCTGTAGAAAATAATACTATAAAAATTTATACAACAGGAAATCTAAGTAGAATATTAAAATTTGATGGAATACTAATAAAAACAGCACATGCTGTATATGAAGAAAATGGAAAAGAATATCCAGTATATTGTTTAGATAAGGATTTACAAGGAGTTGGAGAAAATTTAGTAACATATGAAACAATAAATCAAGGAAAAATACAAGACATAGGATTATGGAGAGTAATAATAAATGGGTATCCATATAAAAGCTTAGAAGAACTAGGAGTAGAAAATGAAGAAGAAGCATATATAGCAACAAAGCAATCAATATATTGCTATATATACAATAGAGGGACAGAAAAATATTCAGGAATAGGAGAAGCAGGAGAAAGAACACTAAATGCTATGAATAAAATATTAAAAAATGCTCAAAATTCAACAGAAGAACAAAAACAAGAAATAAAAATAAACAAATCAGAAAAATGGGCTAAAGAAGAAAAATATATATCAAAAGAGTTTGAAGTCAAAAGTAATATTAATATATCAAAATATACTGTAACATTAGAAGATGAAGTAAAAGATACAAAAATAGTAGATTTAGAAAACAATTCAAAAAAAGAGTTTAAATCAAATGAAAAATTTAAAATATTAATTCCAATAGAAAATTTAAAAAAATCAGGAAAATTCAAAATAAAAATAAATACCCAAATGGAAACAAAACCAATTTATTATGGTAAAGCACCAAGTGAAAATTTGCAAGATTATGCTTTAACAGGATTTTCATTTGAAAACATAAAAACAGAAATTGAAGAAGAATATATAAAAATAGAACCAGAGAAACCAAAAGAAGAACCTAAAACAGAAAATCCACCAGAAGAAGAAAAAAAGGAACCAGAAAAACCTGTAGTAGAAGTAAAAAAATTACCAGTAACAGGAATGTAGTTAATAAATCTTTGAAAAAAGATTATGATAAATTTTCATATTTTTCTATAAAAAATAATAAAAAAGGAGGAACAAATTGAAGAAAAAAAGTAAAAAAATAATTGTATTATTAAGTGCAATATTAATAATACTTGCATTATGTTCAGGAGGATATACATATGCAAAATATAAATCAACAGTGAAAGGGGATGGAGTGTTAGATGTAGCAAAATGGTCTTTTAAAGTAGGTGGCAAAACAGATAGAATAGAAACAATCACTTTAAAAGATACAGTAGATGTGAAAAAATTGGTAAATGGAAAAGTTGCACCAGGAACTTCTGGAACAATAAACATAGAAGTAGATGCAACAGGTGCAGAAGTTGGAGTAGATTATGTTGTCAAATTTTTAAATGAACAAAATAAACCAACAAATTTGATTTTTATGTATAATAATCAAAAATATAAAACTCTACAAGAATTAAATGAAGTCATAAAAGGGACAATAAATGCTGATGAAAATATAAAAAAGAAAACAGTTACTGTAACATGGGAATGGCCATATGAAAGTACAAGTGATATTGCAAAATCAGATGAAGCAGATACAAAATGTGGAATAGCTAATTTAAATTATACATTTGATATACAAGTTACAGGAATACAAAAAGCAATTTAAAAATATAAAAATAAAATAGAAAAATATGAAGAAAAAACAATAAAAGGAGTGGTTAAAATATAAAAAATAAAAAACTAAAAATTGTTTTGTTAATAATACTTATAATTATATTAATATTATTGATTTTGCAAATAAGTTTTTCAAAGTATAAATCTCAAAAGCAATATAATCAAGAGATGAAAATTGCTGAACCTATATTTATAGTAGAAGGAAAAGAAACAACTAAAATTAGTGCAATAAATAATATTGGATATTATGAATTTTCAGTTAAAAATTATAGAAATGAAGAAATAAGTGAAACAGGATTTTTATATTCAATAGAAGTAATATCACAAACCGATGATTCAGTAAAATTTGAGCTATATAATGAAGAAAATCAAATAGAATTAGATAATTTAAAAACTAAGCAAATTCAAATTGTAGGTAATGAGAAAACAGAACAAAAATACAAATTAAAGGTTACATATGATAATACTTTAGGGACAAAAGGAAAAGACATATTAGAAGAAGTGCAAATAAAAGTGCATTCAGAACAGGAGAAAATAGGATAATTTTATGAAAAAAATAATTTATTTATTAATAATTTTAATTCTAGTTCTTACTATTCTAAACATATATAAATCATCAAGAAATAAAATTAATGATATTTTAATATTTGGATTATGGAATGATATCCAAGAAAAAGATGAATATACAATAAATCCAAAAATACACTCAACTACCTCAATAAATATAAATCAAACTTCAAAAGATAATATTTATAAAAAAATTGCTCCAGGCAGTTATGGTGCATTTAAAGTTAAATTAGAAAAAGATTCCCAATCAGTTTATAAAATTTATTTAGAAGAAAATTCGTTAAAACCAACAAATTTAATTTTTGATTATAATAATAAAGAATATAAAAAAATATCAGATTTAGAAAATGCCATAAATAAAGAACAACAAGAAGAATTTGTGATTAATTGGAAATGGAAATATGATGAAAATGAAGAACAAAATAATCAAGATACTAATAGTGGACTATTAGCACAAAAATACATTCTAAGTATGACTGCAGTTTTAGAATGAGAAAGGAAAAATATGAAATTTAAAAAAATATTTATACTAACATTTATACTATTTGCAATATTAACAGTAAAATCAACAGTATCTGCTAAATATGTATATAATTATACAGAAAAAGTAGCAGAATTGGAAATAGATAGAACTGCACCTATAATAACAATAGAATATTCAATTAAAGAACCAACTAATCAAAATGTAATAGTAAAAATTATATCAAATGAAGAAGTACGAGAAGTTTCAGGTTGGACATTATTAGAAGATAGAAAAACATTAATAAAAGAATATGAAAAAAACGAAATAGAAATAGTAGATATAAAAGATTTAAGTGGAAACACAATTCAAGAAAAGATTGAAATAAATAATATTGATAAAATTTCTCCAGAAGCAGAAATATTAGAAATAACAAATAATAATTATAGATATGAGAGATATGCAAATAAAGCACATGAAATAAAAACGAAAATAAAAATATATGATAATAATAATTTAATAGAAAATTTTTCGGATTTTGAGATATTAGTAGGTAATACTTTAAGTAATTGTACTAAAGAAATAACTGTTATAGAAAAAATGGAAAATTATATAATTTATGAAGTAGAATTAACTAATATTTTAGAAGAAGGAAATTTACAAATAAAAATTAAGGAAAATAGTTTTTCAGATTTAGCAGGTAATGTCATAAAAGAAACAATATTGGATTTAGGTATTTTGATTGATAATACAGCACCAGAGGTTAGTTTTATTCAAGAAAAAAATATTAATGGAAAGATATTAGCTAAGATTAGCAGTAATGAAGAAATACGAAAAGAAAATGGATGGCTAATGAGTTTAGATCAAAAAATTATTTCAAAAGAATTTATTTCAGATATAAAATATAAAAAACAAGTACAAGATTTTGCTGGAAATATGGCAAGTGTAGATATTAATATAAAAGGCTCTCAATATTTAGGTTTAAAAACTATTGCACATATTTCAAATATGGGATGGGTAAAAGAAGATACAAATTATATTGGGGCAAATAGACTTGATAATAGATATAAAATAGAAGGATTAATTATAAGAACAGGTGAAAATGTAGAAAAAGATTTTTTAAGAGCATCAGCATTTGTGTATACATATTGGGGTGAAGGAACTTCTGCTATATCAAATGAATTTAATGTTAAATATGATTATGGATATAATCCTAAAGATGGATATAAAACAATGGAAAAATCCAAGTTAGTTAATTATGAAGAAGAAGAGTATATTCATTTAGGAGCAGAAGGTATAAATTTTCATGGAACAACAGATATAAATGGAAATAATCCTATACCAGAAGATATTGCAAGTGAGCATAGATATGGTATTTCTGGAATTAGTTTTGACTTAAAAGATAATTCAGAAAATTCAATAATATATCAAGTTTTTATAGATAATGTAGGATGGACTAAAACTTGTAAAAACGGAGAAGAGGCAATGATTGCACATGATAAAACAATAGGAGCTATGAGAATAGCTGTAGTGCCTACTTCAGAAGTAAATCAAATTATTGAACAATGGAATTTAAACTAAAACTTTGAATAACTTTTGAAAATCTGGAAAAAATTTGAATATAAGATTTTCAAAGGAGTGATATAATGGAAACAAGCAATATGAAAAATATGGTAGTACTTAAAAATCTTCCATCAAATATGATTGAAGAAGCTATAATAATATTCAAGGAGAGTCAGAAAGTAAGACAAAAAGAATTGATAGAAAGAAGCAAAAACAGTGAATTTGTTGAAGGACAATCTAAATCAAAAGAATATATATTAAAAGAGGCAGAAATGCTTGTAGAAGATTATATCTGTAGGGTTGAAAATAATACTAAATACAAAAAGTCAGAAAAAACAATGATTCAAAAATATCAAAAATTAAAAAAATATTGTATTTGTTCAACTATATTTTTAATTATCAGTTTAATAATAAATTTCATATAATAAACATAAAACACTTTATATATGCATAATATTAAACAAATGCATTAATAAAGTGTTTTTATTTAACATTCAAGAAAGGGATGTGAGAAAGTGGAGAAGGTTATGTCAGTTGATGAAAAAATAAGAAGAGCAGAAGAAATTTATTATAAAAGAAGAGAGTCAAATATACCAAGAACAGAAAATATTAGAGAAGTATCACATAAAAGAAAAGATATTAAACTTTTTAAGAAAATGATAATTCAAATTATAATATGTTTGATTATATATAGTGTATTTTATTCAATTATTAATAATAATTACATATTTACAGAAGATTTTACTAATAGTGCTAAACAGATACTTTCAAAAGACATAAATTTTTCACAGATTTATAATATTATAATAAATAAAATAAATGAACTATTTCCAGAAGAAAAACAACAAGAGACAACTAATAGTGAACAAGTTGAAAACCAAACTAGTGAAGAAAACATAGGAGGAGCAGAAGAAATACTTACAGGAGATGTTCAAGAAAATGTAGAAAGTCAGATAGAAGAAACACCACAAATTTCACAAATGGAACAAGATGCTAATTATATAAAAGAAACAATAAATTTTATAAAACCATTAACAGGAAAAATAACTTCTAAATATGGATTAAGAAATCCAACAACAGCATCTGTTCCTAAAAATCATACTGGAACAGATATTGCAGCAGATGTAGGAACTAAAATAATATCTGCCACAAATGGAACTGTAATATTAGATTCTACACAAGGAGATTATGGAAAACATTTAAAAATTCAAACAGGAGATGTTATTATAGTTTATGCTCATTGTAATAACTTATATGTAAAAACAGGAGATAATATTAATCAAGGACAAGAGATTGCAGAAGTTGGAGCAACAGGGAATGTAACAGGACCACATCTTCATTTTGAAATAAGATATCAAGATAGATATGTTGATCCAGAAATGATTTTAGAATTATAAAGGGGGATTATAAATGCGAATTAGAATTGATTTAAAAATCCTTATTTTTTTGCTTTTATTTTATTTTACAAAACAGATAAATATTTATTTAATAATAATGTTTTTTTCAATTATTCACGAATTAGGACATATGCTAACAGGTTTAATATTCAAATTAAAAGTAGATAAATTAGAAATAATGCCATGTGGAGTATCTGTATCATTTAAAGAAAGTAAAAATATGTCTATTAAAAAAATAGAATTAAAAAAGATTTTGATTGCTTTAGCAGGACCAGCTACGAGTTTATTTCTAGTAGTATTATATACATATCTAAATACACTATACATATCTAAGCAAGATGCTGTATATGCAAACTTATTAATATTACTATTTAATTTAATACCATTATATCCATTAGATGGTGGAAGAATAATAAAAGGCATTTTAAATATTGAAATTGGATATGAAAAATCACAACAATTAACCAATTTAATTTCCAATTTTACAATGATTATATTAACATTATTTTGTAGTATAGGAGTGTATTACTTTAAAAATATAGCTATATTTTTAATATGTATATTTTTATGGATTATTACAATACAAGAAAATAACAAGGAAAAATTTTTAGAAACACTTGATTTTAAACAAAAAGTATAGTACAATATTTATGTAAAAAATGTTCCTTAAACTTAGCGCAATAAAAGACACCTATTATTGTTGCTCGGTATAGGGAGAAAAAGAAATAGGAGGTGTTATTATGACAGCAGAAAGAAAACAAGAAATCATTAATCAATATAGAAGAGATGAAAAAGATACTGGATCACCAGAAGTACAAATCGCTCTTTTAACAGAAAGAATTAATGAATTAACAGAACATCTAAAAATTCATAAAAAAGATAACCATTCAAGAAGAGGACTTCTAAAAATGGTAGGAAAAAGAAGAAATTTATTAAACTACTTAGCAAAAAAAGATGAAGCTGCATACAAAGCATTAGTTGAAAAATTAGGACTAAGAAAATAGTTAATAAGTTGTAGAGAGGCATTTGCAGTACAGCTAATGTCTCTTTATTAAAGTAAAAAGTAAACTAAGTATAGAAAGGTAGCTTGTATAATGTTTTAAGAAATTAAGATATTATAGAGGTTACAATCTAGCTAGTTTACTACTTATAGGTGTAAAAGAAAGAGGAGGAAATTTATGTTTAAAAGTTATGAAACAGAATTAGCAGGAAGAAAACTTATAATAGAAACAGGAAAACTATGTGGGTTATCAAATGGAAGTGTAATAGTAAAATATGGAGATACAGTAGTAATGGTAAATGTTACTGCCTCAAAAGAACCAAAAGAAGGAATAGACTTTTTCCCATTATCAGTAGATTATGAAGAAAAATTATATTCAGTAGGAAAAATACCAGGATCATACCAAAAAAGAGAAGGAAAACCAAGTGATAAAGCAATATTAGTATCAAGAGCAATAGATAGACCATTAAGACCATTATTTCCAAAAGATTTTAGAAATGATGTAGTAGTTGTAGCAACAGTACTTTGTGTAGAACAAGACAACTCACCAGAAGTTGCAGCAATGATTGGAGCATCTGCAGCACTATCAATATCAGACATACCATTTGGAGGGCCAACTGCAGCAGTAAATGTTGGATTAGTTGATGGAGAAATTATAATAAACCCAACAGAAGAACAAAGACAAAAAAGTGATTTAACATTAACAGTAGCTGGTACAGAAGAAAAGGTAGCAATGATTGAAGCAGGAGCTAATGAAGTTCCAGAAGATGTAATGTTGGAAGCAATCAAAAAAGGTCATGAAGAAATCAAGAAAATTTGTAAATTTATATCAGATATAAAAGCAGAAATTGGAAAACCAAAATTTGAATATAAATCTTTTGCAGTTGATCATGATTTATATGAATTTATAGAAACAAACTTTACAGAAAGAATGAAAGTTGCAGTTCAAGAAGTAGACAAAGATACTAGAGACAATAATGTTGCTGCATTATCAAAAGAAATAGTAGAAGCTGTAACAGGAAAAATAGGTGAAGAAGAAACTAAAGAAAGAGAACAAGAAATTGGAGAAGCAATATATAAATTAGAAAAAAAATGTGTTAGAGACATGATTTTCTATGAACATAAAAGAGTTGATGGAAGAGCAATAGATGAAATAAGACCATTATCTTGCGAAGTAGGTTTATTACCACGTACACATGGTAGTGCATTATTTACAAGAGGACAAACTCAAGTAATGTCAATAGTAACACTTGGAATGATGAGTGAAGAACAAGAATTAGATGGAATAGATACAGAAACATCAAAAAGATATATGCATCAATACAATTTCCCAGCTTATAGTGTAGGAGAAGCTAGAGCATCAAGAGGTCCAGGAAGAAGAGAAATAGGACATGGAGCATTAGCAGAAAAAGCATTAGTACCAGTATTGCCATCAAAAGAAGAATTCCCATATGCTATAAGAGTTGTATCAGAAGTATTATCTTCAAATGGTTCAACATCACAAGCTAGTATTTGTGGAAGTACATTGTCATTAATGGATGCAGGTGTACCAATAAAAAGACCAGTAGCAGGAATTTCAACAGGATTAGTTACAAACCCTGAAAATCCAGATGACTATGTAATGCTAACAGATATCCAAGGATTAGAAGATTTCTTTGGAGATATGGATTTTAAAGTTGGTGGAACAGAAAAAGGTATTACAGCTATTCAAGTAGATATTAAAGTAGATGGATTATCTTATAAAATAATTGAAGAAGCTTTTGCAAGAACAAAAAAAGCAAGACAATATATATTAGATGATATAATGAAACCACAAATAGCAGAACCTAGAGAAGAAATTTCTAAATATGCACCACATATTGTTACAACACAAATTAAAGTTGAAAAAATAAAAGATGTTATAGGTAAAGGTGGAGAAACAATAAATAAAATCATAGATGAAACTGGTGTAAAAATAGACATAGAAGATGATGGACAAGTATTTATTTATTCAGCAGATGAAGAAAAAGCTGAAAAAGCATTAGATATGATTGAAGATATTGTTAGAGAATTTGAAGTTGGAGAAATTTATTATGGAACTGTAACAAGAACAACAACATTTGGAGCATTTGTAGATATTGGTGGAGGAAAAGAAGGATTAGTTCACATATCAAAAATATCAAAAGAAAGAGTAAAAAATGTTGAGGATTATGTAAAAGTTGGAGATAAAGTTCCTGTAAAAGTTATTGGGATAGATGAACAAGGAAAAATAAATTTAACAATGAAAGATTTAGTTGAATCTTCAACTGAAGAAGAAAAAGCAGAATCAGAAGAATAAAACAAAAATAACACATAGGTTATAGACTTATGTGTTATTTTTATCATTAATTAATATACTTAAAGAAATTATATAATCTTTTATATCAATAAATACTAGTAAAGTCAAGATATTTGAAAAAATATCTTTTTTAATTATATAAATTGAAAAAAGTTAAGAAAGACTAGAAAAACAATAGATTTAAGAATTCAAAAAAACATTAAGTATATTAATAAAAGAAAATAAGATATTTACAAATATCTTAAAATAATGTAAAATGAAATTATGAAAAACAAAAGAATGAAAGGAGAAAAACAGATGGAAAACATCAGAAAAAAAGAAAGACAGGAAGGAATAACGCTAATAGCACTAGTAGTAACAATAGTAGTATTACTAATATTAGCAGGAACAAGTATA
>CAKPPL010000008.1 GCA_934177555.1 uncultured Clostridia bacterium | reverse complement strand
TGCAAAGAGTTGCTATTGCAAGGGCATTAGTAAATGATCCAGATATTCTTTTAGCTGATGAACCAACAGGAGCATTAGATTCAAACACAAGTGTTCAAGTAATGGAAATTTTAAAAGAAATATCAAAAGATAAGCTTATAATAATGGTTACACACAATCCAGAATTAGCTGAAAAATATTCAACAAGAATAATAAAATTATTAGATGGAAAAGTAACAGATGATTCAAATCCATATAAAGCATCTGATACAGAATTAGAAAATGCTAAAAATAAAAAAGAAAAATCAGGAAAGGCATCAATGAAATTTAAAACAGCAGTGCATTTAAGTTTAAATAATTTAATGACTAAAAAAGGAAGAACATTTTTAACATCATTTGCTGGTAGTATAGGAATAATTGGAATAGCATTAATACTTTCATTGTCACATGGAATGCAATCATATATAAACAAAGTTGAAGAAGACACTTTATCATCATATCCAATAACAATACAAGAATCATCAATAGATATGTCTGCAATGATGGAAACAATGATGGGAAACAGTGATAGTGAAGAACATGATAATGATAAAATATATTCAAAAGCAATAATGGGAGATATGTTAGAAACACTATCAAGTAAAGTACAAACAAACAATTTGAAAGAATTCAAGAAATATATAGAGAGTGATGAAAGTGACATAAAAAACTGTATTAATGCAGTAGAATATGGATATGATTTAGATTTAAATATATATAAACAAAAAGAAGATGGAACAGCATATAAAGTTAATCCTAGTTCAGTTCTAGAAAATATAGGTTTTGGAGACATGGTAAAAGCAAACCAACAATCAAGTTCAATTATGTCTGGAGCAATGATGACAGAAACTGATGTATGGACAGAATTATTAAATAATCAAAAACTATTAGAGTCACAATATGATGTACTTGCTGGAAATTGGCCATTAAAATATAATGAAGTAGTATTAATTGCTGACAAAAACAATGAAGTTAGTGATTACACATTATATTCATTAGGAATTAAAGATGTTTCAGAATTTGGAAATGCATTTGAGAAATTGCAAAATGGTGAAGAAATAAAAACAAATGATGATAAAACTAGTTATTCATATGAAGAACTTTTAAATTATACATTTAAAATAGTTTTAAATACAGATTATTATAAAAAAGTTGGTAATACATGGCAAGATATGTCAAGTGATGAAGAATATATGAAAGAACTTATGAAAAATGCAGAAGAAATAAAAATTGTAGGAATAATAAAGCCAAATGATGAAACTGTAGCATCATCAGAAGCAGGTTTAATTGGATATAATAAAGACTTAAAAGAACATATTATTAATAAAGTAAATGAATCTCAAATAGTAAAAGAACAAAAAGAAAACAAAGATATAAATGTATTTACAGGAATTAAATTCCCAGAAAATACAAATACTACATTTGATTATACACAATTATCAAATGAACAAAAAGCATATATGGCAACTCTTTCAGAGGCTGAACTTGCACAATTAATGCAAACATATTCAGAAAACTCTAGTGCAACATATGAGAACAATTTAAAAAAATTGGGAGTTGTAGACTTAGATAATCCATCAAGCATAAATTTATATCCTAAGGATTTTGAATCAAAAGATAAAATTGCTGATATTATAACAGATTATAATAATAAGCAAACCGAACAAGGAAAAGAAGAAAATGTCATAAATTATACTGATTTAGTAGGAATTATGATGAATTCTGTTTCTACAATAATTAATGTTATAAGTTATGTATTAATTGCATTTGTAGGAATCTCTTTAGTAGTTTCATCAATAATGATAGGAATTATAACATATATTTCAGTACTTGAGAGAACAAAAGAAATTGGAATATTACGTAGTATAGGAGCATCTAAAAAGGATGTATCAAGAGTATTTAATGCAGAAACATTATTAGTTGGATTAGTAGCAGGCCTATTAGGAATTGGTATTACGATATTATTGGATTTACCAATAAATATTGTAATAAAATCTTTAGTAGGAATTTCAGGAATTGCTAAATTACCAGTAGCAGGTGCAGTTATTTTAGTTCTTATAAGTGTAGGTTTAACAATGCTTGCAGGATTAATTCCAGCAAAATTTGCAGCTAAACGTGATCCTGTTGAAGCACTTAGGACAGAATAGAGTTTTTGTATATTGAAAAAAATGTATTAATATGATATATTATTATGAATGGGATGAATTTATAAAAGTTAAGGAGAAATTACTATGAATAAAGTAGTACATATAGGAATGGATGTAGGTTCAACAACAGTAAAAATAGTTGTAATGAATGAAAAATTAGAAGAGATATATACATCTTATGAAAGACATTATTCTGATACAAAAAATACAGTATGTAAAGTATTAGAAGATTTAGTAGAAAAATATAAAGAATATAAATTTACAATAGCACTAACAGGTTCAGGTGCAATGAGTACAGCAAAATTTTTAGATGTACCATTTATACAAGAAGTAGTGTCATGTAAAAGAGCAGTAGAAAAATATATACCACAAACAGATGTTGTAATAGAATTAGGTGGAGAAGATGCAAAAATAATTTATTTTGGAAGGTCAATAGAACAACGTATGAATGGTACTTGTGCAGGTGGTACAGGAGCATTTCTAGACCAAATGGCATCATTATTAAATACAGATACAGCAGGGTTAAACGAATTAGCAAAAGGATATAAAACAATATATCCAATAGCTTCAAGATGTGGTGTATTTGCTAAAACAGATGTGCAACCATTATTAAACGAAGGAGCAGCTAAAGAAGATATTGCAGTATCAATATTACAAGCAGTAGTAAATCAAACAATATCAGGATTAGCTTGTGGTAGACCAATAAGAGGAAATGTTGCATTTTTAGGAGGACCATTAACATATTTACCAGAACTAAGAAAAAGATTTGTAGAAACATTGCATTTAACACCAGAACAAACAATAGTACCAGAAGAGGCACATTTATTAGTTGCAAAAGGAGCATGTCTTGATACAAAAGACATGACTCCAATAAGTGTAGAAAAATTAAAAAGTAAAATACAAGTATTAAAACAATCACATGATACAACATCACAACCTCTACAACCATTATTTAAAACAAATGTAGAATATGATGAATTTAAGCAAAGACATGAAAAAGATAAAGTTGAGAAAAAGCTATTATCAGAGCATGTAGGAGATTGTTTTGTTGGTATAGATGCAGGTTCAACAACATCTAAATTAGTAGTGACAGATAGAGAAGGAATTCTTTTATATTCAGCATATAAAAGTAATGAAGGTAAACCACTAGAGAGTATAATAGAAATGATTAAAGAATTATATGCTGTGTTACCAGAAAAAGCAGTTATAAGATATAGTGGTGTAACAGGATATGGCGAAAAGTTAATTCAAACTGCATTAAATGTAGACTTAAATGAAATAGAAACAATAGCACATTATACAGCAGCTAAAAAATTCGAACCAAAAGTAACAAGTATTGTTGATATTGGTGGACAAGATATGAAATATATCAAATTAAAAAACAATACAATAGATAATATTATGCTTAATGAAGCTTGTTCATCAGGATGTGGTTCATTTATAGAAACTTTTGCAAAAAGTTTAAATTTGAGTATAGAAGAATTTGTAAATGAAGCATTAGAAGCACAAAATCCAGTAGACTTAGGTTCAAGATGTACAGTATTTATGAACTCAAAAATTAAACAAGCACAAAAAGAAGGATATACAGTAGGAGATATATCAGCAGGACTTTCATATTCAGTAATAAGAAATGCAATTCAAAAAGTAATGAAAATAAGAGATGTGAAAAAATTAGGAAGTCATATAGTTGTTCAAGGTGGAACATTCTATAATGAAGCAGTTTTAAGAGCATTTGAACTAATAGTTGGAAGAAATGTTATTAGACCAGACATAGCAGGACTAATGGGAGCATATGGAATGGCATTACTTGCTTGTGAACAATATGAAGCAAATATGGACATGGAATATCATTCAACACTTGCAACATTAGAACAAATTGACAAATTAGATATTAAAGTTACACATACAAGATGTAATGGATGTGAAAATCATTGTCAATTAACAATAAACCAATTTAGTAATGGAAAAAGACATATATCTGGAAATAGATGTGAAAAAGGTGAAGGTCTTGCAAACTCTCATAAAGACTTACCAAATCTTGTTAAATACAAATATGAAAGAATATTTGACTATACACCATTAGAAGAAAAAGATGCTACAAGAGGAACAATAGGAATACCAAGAGTTTTAAATATGTATGAAGATTATCCATTCTGGTTTACATTATTAACAAATTTAGGATTTAGAGTAATAATATCAGAAAAAAGTACAAGAAAGATATATGAAAAAGGAATGGAATCAATGCCATCTGAATCAGTATGTTATCCAGCTAAATTATCTCATGGTCATGTAATGAGTTTATTACAAAAAGGAATAAAGACAATATTCTATCCATGTATGCCATATTCAAGAAAAGAATATAAAGATGCAAATAATAGATATAATTGCCCAATAGTAATATCATATTCAGAAGTATTAAAAAATAATGTAGAAGAATTAAAAGCTGATGATGTAAAATTTATTAATCCATTTTTACCATTTGAATCAAAACAATTAATGGAAAGAATGATGGAATTAGAAGAATTTAAAGAATATAAATTTACTAAAAAAGAATTAAAAGAAGCTATATCAAAAGCAGAGGCAGAATATCAAAAATGCAGACAAGATATCCATGAAAAAGGAAAAGAAACATTAGAATATATAGAGAAAAACAAACTAAAAGGTATAGTTTTAGCAGGTAGACCATATCATATAGATCCAGAAATAAATCATGGTATAGATACACTTATAACAAGTTTAGGAATGTGTGTACTAACAGAAGATAGTGTTGCAGATAAAACACTTCCAGAAAGACCACTTCGTGTAGTTGATCAATGGATGTTCCATTCAAGATTATATGCTGCAGCAGATTTTGTTGGAAAACATGATAATCTAGAATTAGTACAAATAAATTCATTTGGATGTGGTGTAGATGCAGTAACAACAGACCAAGTAGAAGAAATATTAGCAAGTTTTGGAAAAATGTATACTTTAATAAAAATAGATGAAGTAAATAATTTAGGTGCAGTAAGAATTCGTTTACGTTCACTATTAGCAAGTATTAATAAACGTTTAAATGCAAAAGATACAGAAAAAGGAAATGGAGATTATCATTTAAATAGAATACCATTTACAGAAGAAATGAAAGAAAATTATACAGTTATATTTCCACAAATGGCACCAATACATTTTGAATTTTTAGAGCCAATATTAAAAAGTGAAGGATATAATGCAGTATTATTAAGAGAATGTACTCAACACACAATAGAAACAGGATTAAAATACGTAAATAATGATGCATGTTATCCATCAATAATAACAACAGGACAATTTATAGAAGCGCTTCAAAGTGGAAAATATGATGTAAATAAAACAGCTATAATAATGTCACAAACAGGTGGAGGATGTAGAGCAACAAATTATATAGGATTTATTAGAAAAGCATTAAAAGATGCTGGTTTTGAACAAGTTCCTGTAATATCATTTAATGTTGTAGGAATGGAAAAAAATCCTGGATTTAAAATAACAATTTCATTAGCTGAAAAATTAATAAAAGCAATGGTATTAGCTGATTTATTACAAAAAATGTTATATAAAAATAGAGCATATGAAAAAAACAAAGGAGAAACTGATAAATTATTCAATGAATGGATGGAAAAAGCTAAGGCTCTAGCAATAAAAAGTAGTAACAAAGAATTTTCAAAAGGAATAGCACAAATAGTAGAAGATTTTGAAAAAATTGAATGGGATAATACAATAGAAAAGCCAAAAGTAGGAATAGTAGGAGAAATATTAATAAAATATCATCCATTTGGAAACAACTATGTAGCAAATCTTCTTGAAAAAGAAGGAGCAGAAGTAATTTTACCAGATTTCTTAGGATTTTGTAAATTTATGGCAAGTAATAAAGTAATACAAAATAAAATGTTAAAAAATGATAATAAAAAGGCATTATTAAATGGTGTTGCAGTAAAATTAATAGATTTATTTGAGAAAGACTCTAAAAAAGCATTAGCAAAATCTAAAAAAGGATATTTACCAACATCAGATATTTGGCACTTAGCAGAAAATGTACAAAAAGTATTGTCAACAGGAAATCAAACTGGTGAAGGATGGTTTTTAACAGCAGAAATGTTAGAATATATGGAAAATGATATTCAAAATATAATTTGTGTACAACCATTTGCATGTTTACCAAATCATGTTGTTGGAAAAGGAGTTATAAAAACAATAAGAGATATGTATCCAGAAGCAAACATTGTTCCAGTTGATTATGATCCAGGAGCAAGTGAAGCTAATCAAACAAATAGAATAAAACTACTTATGACTGTGGCAAAAGACAATTTGAAAATGAAAGAAAAAGAAAAAAAAGCAACAAAAAAAGAAAATAAAAATACAGAAAAAATCAAAGCATAAAAAACAGAGGGGAAAATAATGTTAATAGAAGCTGAAAAATATATATTACTATTTTTTATATATTCATTTGCTGGATGGATTATAGAATCAACAGGAGATGTAATAAGAAAGAAAAAATTTGTAAATAGAGGATTTTTGATAGGACCATATTGCCCAATATATGGCGCAGGGGTATTAGCCATCACAATATTGTTAAAAAAATATTGTGATGACATACCACTTACATTTATATTAATAATATTGATATGTGGAATATTAGAATATATTACAAGTTATGTAATGGAAAAAATATTTAAAGCACGTTGGTGGGATTATAGTAACAGAAAAATGAATATAAATGGTCGTATATGTATAGAAAATTTAGTACTATTTGGAATAGGTGGTACACTTGTAATATATATTATAAATCCTTTTTTAATAAAATATATAAATATGATACCAGAAATTATTATGCATATAATAACAGGAATTCTTGTCATTGCTTTTATTACAGATACAATAGTATCATTTAAAATAATATTTAATTTAAAAGAAATGTCAAAAGAATTTAAAGATAATACAGTAGAAATTTCTGATAAAGTTAAAAAAATAATAAAAAGAAAATATAGACTATATAGAAGACTTGTAAGAGCTTTCCCAAAAATTAAAGATAAAGTATTTTATAATAATTGGGAAGAAATAAAAAAGAAAATAGAAGAAAAAATAAAGTAATAATTTAATTATAATTGCATATTCTTATAGCAAAAATGATTTTGAAAGGAAACAAGAATATGCAAAAAATAAAAACAAGTTTAATTATTACATTAATAATTATTATATGTATATTTTCAACTAAAGTATATGGATTTTCAACAAACTTTATGTGGTCAACATATGATAATTCAGTAGAAACATCAGCTATATTAAATGAAGATAATTCAATAATAGATAATAATTCACTTAATTTAGAAGCAGGTTCAGCAATTCTTATTGAACAAAATAGTGGAAAAATATTGTATGGATATAATATTCATGAAAAATTAAGACCAGCAAGTGTAACCAAAATTATGAGTTTAATACTAATAATGGAAGCACTAGATTCTGGTAAGATAACACTTGAAACACAAATACCATGCAGTTCAAATGCAGCAAGTATGGGTGGCTCACAAATTTGGCTTGATACAACAGAAACTTTAAGTGTGAATGATATGCTAAAAGCTATAACTGTAGTTTCTGCAAATGATTGTGTAATGGCATTAGCAGAATATTTAGGTGGAACAGAAGCTGGTTTTGTTCAAATGATGAATAATAAGGCTAAAGAACTTGGAATGAATGACACTAGTTTTAAAAACTGTCATGGAATTGACGAAGATGATCACTTGACATCTGCATATGATATTGCATTAATGTCAAGAGAACTTTTAACAAAACATCCAATGATAACTAATTATACTACTATATGGATGGATTCTTTAAGAGATGGAAAATCAACATTGTCAAATACAAATAAACTAGTTCGTAATTATAATGGATGTACAGGACTAAAAACAGGTTCTACTTCATTAGCATTGTTTAATTTATCTGCATCAGCAACACGTGACAACTTGTCTTTAATTGCTGTTATAATGAAAGCACCAACATCAGCAATTAGATTTAAAGATGCAACAGCATTACTTGATTATGGTTTTAGTAATTATTCATATAAAGATTTTGGAAATAAAAATGATATAATAAAAAACATTGCTATTACAAAAGGAGTAACAGATAATGTTAATGCAATATATGAAGACACACCATCATTTTTAATAAAAAAAGGCCAGGATTCGCAAATTACATATGATATTAATATTCCAGATATAATTCAAGCGCCAATTTCTAAAGGAGAAAAATTGGGAACAGTTACATATTCTTTAAATGGTGAAATATTAAAAACTGTAAATGTAGTTGCAGAAAATGATGTGAAAAAAATTGAGATTTTTTCAATGTTTGAATATATATTTGAAAAATGGAGTTCATTATTAAGAAAATAGTATAATTATAGTAGAAATATAAAAGATAATATGCTATAATTATAAAAAAAGTAACGGAGGAAAAAATGAAAAAAGAATTTTTAAAAAATGAAAAAGGAGCAATAACTTTATACGTATTATTAGTTTGTTTATTTTTTCTGTTTGTTTTGTCAGGTATATATACATTAAATTTGAATAAGATGCAAGCCCAAGAAGAAAGTTTAAGGCAAATACAGGAAAATTATTCTAAGCAAGTTGAAGATATGGATAATATACATAATAGTTTATAATGAAAAAGCATTTTGGTAAATTAATTGCCAAAATGCTTTTTTATATGGTTTTCAAGAAATTAAAATGTCTTTAATTATATAAATTAAAGATTTATACAAAGTATTTATATCAATAATTGCAATTAAAGTCAATATATGTAGAAAATATTTGTTATTTAATTTTTTTGCAGTTATTTTAGTAGTTTTTCATAATTAGTATTTTCAATGCTTTTATGTTTTTTTAATATCTTTAATTTATATAATTAAAGATGTTTTAATAGGGGGATTAATAAAATGGGGTTAAAAAAGTATGAAAAAACGAACAAAGAAAGAGGAGCAATAACATTATATGTACTTCTGGTTTGTTTGTTTTTTACATTTGTATTATCAGGAATTTATATATTAAATTTGAATAAAACAAAAGCACAAGAAAATTACATAAAACAAATACAAGAAAATTATTCTAAGGAAATAGAAAATTATAATCACGATAATGTTCCTGATATACCAAAAGAAGATACAGAACCACCAATAATACAAATAATTACTAAAGATAAAAATGATGAAGTAACAACAGAAACAAATATTGAAGATAGAGCAACAATGAGAATTGGTGTAGTAGATGATGTAAACAGTAGTGGTTTAGCAGTAAACAAAACAATAATAACAATAACTAAAAATAATCAAGCATATTCAAATATAAGTGGTCCAAGTGAAACAGGAAAAAAACAATTTGAATTTGATTTAATTACATTAGAAGAATATGGAGATTATACAATAAAAATTACATCAGAAGATAATAAAGGAAACAAAAGTCAAAAAGAAATAAAAATATCAATAATTGAAATAATACCAGATGGAAATGACATTATAAAAGAAACAATTACTCCAAATGATTGGACAAATCAAAATGTTAAAGTAACATTAAGCTCACAAGATAATTCAGAAAAAAGATTTATTGAATATCAAATAGGTAGCAATGGTGATTGGCAAAAATATGAAGGTGAAATAGAAGTTTCAGAAAATTGTTTGATAAATGCAAGAATAAAGAGTGAGACTGGTAAATCTGGAAGAATAAAAACAATAGGAATTAATAATATAGATAAAATAGCACCAAATGAATTTACACCAACTGTTACTAAAGAAGAAAATAATATAAAAGTAGTTGCAGAGACAACAGATAAAGAAGCAACAGCTACAAATGGATGTAGTGGATTAGATGGATATAGATTCAGTATAGATGGTGGAATTATATTTACAAATTGGCAAAATAGTGGAGAATATGCATATGAAAACTTAGAAAAAGGACAATATTTTAGCATAATAGTTGAGGCAAGAGATAAAGTAGGAAATATAACAAGAGCAAAAACACAAGAAATTTATACAGATAGTACATATACAGTAGAACACTATGTAATGGATACATATGGAGATTACTCAGATATACCTAATGAAATAGAAGAAAAAGATGGAGAAACAAATAAAACAATAACTCTAGCTGAACTTCAAAAAGATACAGAACAATATAAAGTAGAAAATGGAATATATTACGATCATGCAGAAATAGAAGATGAAAAATTAAAAGAAATAGAGATAAGCAATGGATTGGTAATAAAACTATATTATGCAAGAACATATGGAACTCTAACAACAGTAGTAGGAGAAAATATAGGTACAATAATACCATTATTAGATAAACAAGTATATTATTATGGAGCAGATATTCCTGAAATTAAAGCAGAATTAGAAAATATAGAAGGATATACAACAATATTTGATAAATGGACAAGTAGTAATGATATATATGTAAAAGATTCAACAAATGAAATAATACCATCATTTAAATGGCCAGCAATGTCTAATGGAACAGAAATAATATTAACAGCAACTGGAAAGAAAAATGCTAACAAAATTACAATAACATATGATTATCAAGGAGCAACAGGTGAAAATGCAATACAAGATAAAGAAGTTACATATGGAGAAAAATATGGTGAATTACCAAATCCTGTTAAACAGTATATAGTTAAATATGAAACTAATGGAGGAACATTAACTCAAAGTGAAGATACGGCAAAATATACATTAGATGGATGGTATACAGACCAAGAATATGAAAATGATATAGATGAAAATGCATTAGTAGAAATTCCAAGAAATCATACAATATATGCAAAATGGACTGGTGGTAATATAACACTGCCAGTTCCAACAAAAGTAGGATATCAACTTGAAGGATGGTATTCAGATCAAGAATTAAAAAATAAAATAGACACAGGAAATAGTGAATACACTCCAAGATCAGATATAACATTATATGCAAAATGGACAGAAAGAGGAGATACAGCATATAGAGTAGAACATTATGTAATGGGAACAGATGGAGAATATCCAAGTACAGCAACAGATATAGATAATGCTCAAGGAACAACAGCTCAAACATTAATAACAGCAGATTTTCAAAAAACAACAGAAAAATATAAAATAGAAAATGGAATATATTATGACCATGCTGAAGTAGATGACCAAATAGCAACAGAAACAACAATATTAGCAGATGGAAGTAGAGTTATAAAATTATATTATTCAAGAACATATGGAACACTAACAACAGTAGCAGGAGAAAATATAGAAACAGTAACAGAGCAAAATTCTGTAAAATATTATTATGGTGCTAAAGTACCTGAATTAATTGCTAAAGTTAAAACTTTATCAGGATATACAGTATCATTTGATAAATGGATAAGTAGTGACAATAATTACATAAAAGATTCAGCAACATCAACTATTTCACAACTTGAATGGCCAGCAATGCCTAATAATACATCAATAACATTAACAGCAACAGGAACAAAAAATGCAAATACATTTACGATAACATATGATTATGATGGAGCAACAGAAGGAAATACAGAAAAAAATAAAAATGTAATATATGACGAAAAATATGGTGAATTACCATCACCTATTAGAAAATATACAATAACATATGATGCAGATGGAGGAAAAATAAAAAATACAACAGTTGTTGTAGAATATACATTTGATGGGTGGTATACAGAAGAAACATATAAAAACAAAATAATACCTAGTACAATAATGAATACACCTCAAAATCATACATTATATGCAAAATGGATAGAAAATAATGTAACAATTTTAGAAGCAACTAAAAAAGGATATGATTTTTTAGGATGGTATGAGAGTAAAGAATCAGACAATAAAATTGTAAATGGAGGAGAAAAATATACTCCAACATCAGATATAACATTATATGCAAAATGGGGAAAAAGAGGAGATACTAAATATACAGTTGAACATTATATAATGGATACAGATGGATTATATTCTGCAACTCCAGCATTAACAGAAACAAAACAAGGAGAAACAGAAGCAGATATATCTATTGCAAGTTTACAAAAAACAAGTTCAGAATATAAAATAGAAAATGGAATATATTATGACCATGCTGAAGTAGATGGAAAAACAGCAACAGAAACAACAATATTAGCAGATGGAAGTAGAACTATAAAATTATATTATGCAAGAACATATGGTATTTTAACAGTTGCAAAGGGAGAAAATATAGAGACAGTAACAGAACAAAATGCAGTAAAATATTATTATGGTGCAACAGTACCTACATTGTCAGCAAAATTACAAACACAAATTGGATATGTAATTAAATTTAATAAATGGAATAGTAATTCACAATATTTGAATAATATAGGCACGAATCCAACTGGAACTTTTACATGGCCAGCAATGCCTAATAATACAGCAGTAACTTTAACTGCTACAGCTACAAAAACGGCAAATATATATGAAGTAACATATGATTATGACAATGCAACAGGCAATAATACAACACCAAGTAAAAATGTAGTATATAATGAAAAATATGGAGAATTACCAAGTCCAACAAGAGAATATTCAGTTGAATACAAATTGAATTATACAGGTGGTTCTATTGCAACATCAGTAGCTAAATATACGTTTGATGGATGGTATACAGAAAATAAATTTACTAATAATGTAACATCAGATACAATAGTAAATATATCTCAAAATCATACACTATATGCAAAATGGACAGAAAAATCAATAACTTTACCAACTCCTATAAGAGATGGATATACATTTGAAGGTTGGTATATAGATGATAAACTTGAAAGAAAAGTTTCAGATGGTGGTTCTACTTATGTGCCAACATCTAATGTAACATTATATGCAAAATGGACAGAAAGAGAAGATACAAAATATAGTGTAGAACATTATATAATGGATACTAATGGACAATATCCAGAAAAAGCAATACTGACAGAAGAAATGTCTGGTAGAACAGAAGCTAAAATAAATCCAAGTGATTTACAAAAAACAACATCAGATTATAAAATAGAAAATGGAATATATTATGATCATGCTGAGGCTGACAGTCAAACAATTACTGAAACTAATATATTACCAGATGGAAGTAGAGTTATAAAACTTTACTATGCAAGAACATATGGAACATTGACAACTGAAAAAGGAGACAGTATAGAAACAATAACAGAACAAAATGCAGTAAGATACTATTATGGCTCAACAGTCCCAGAATTGACAGCTACAGTAAAAAAAGAAGTAAGTGCAATTATAACATTTAATAAATGG
Organism: uncultured Clostridia bacterium; assembly: GCA_934177555.1. Classification (GTDB taxonomy): domain Bacteria; phylum Bacillota; class Clostridia; order TANB77; family CAG-508; genus CAG-269. The sequence continues at coordinate 8,568 of CAKPPL010000008.1, read as the reverse complement.
GAAAGTAATAATAAAAATTACATAGGAGATTATACAACAGAGACAATTAATTCTTTTATATGGCCAGCAATGCCTAATGGAACAGAAATAAAATTAACGGCTTTGGCAAATAGACAAGAAGTATCATCAAATATAACTTTTACAGCAAGTGAGACTACTTGGACAAATAAAGATGTAACAGTAACAGCTAGTACAACAGAAGAAGATTTTTATATTGAAACAAGTACAGATGGAGAAAATTGGTCTAAGACAAATCCTGTAACACTTTCAGAAAATGGTAAAGTACAGGCTAGATTAACTAATGGAACTAACATAGGTTCTCCTGTTACTTATACAGTTGATATTATAGACAAAGTTGCACCAGTTATTAAAGGAAATATGAGTATAAAAACAATGAAACCAGGAGAATATATACAATACGAATTACCTGAAAAAACTTTTACAATTAGTAGCTCTGAAAGTGGATTTACAGATAATCAGACATTTAGTACAAGTTCATATACAGGCTTATGGAGAGTATTATACAATGATGATGAACATGGACTACAAATTATAAGTGCAAATGGTGTTTTAAATAGTGATAATCATTTGGCAGTAACAGGAAAAGTAGGATATGACAATTATATAAAATTGTTAAATGAATTTTCGGCAAATTATATTAATACTGAATATGCAACCGAAGGAAGAATAGTAGGTTCAAATCCTGAAAATCCTGAAAATAAAGAAACGGAAACTATTGAAAGTCAAAATGGAACGATTGTAGATGGAGATTTAAATTATGAAAAAGACATTGACACTATGAAAAAGAGTGAATTAGTTAATATAGAAAATGATAATTTATATTTCTTAGGATCACAAATGTCAATATCAAGAGGATATATCCAACCACAATTACCAGATATGTTTGCAGCTTTTTCAATGTTAGTAAAAGATTCAGAGGTAACCAAAGGAGAAATGTATGTAATATCAGATGCTGGTAATATTAATAGGGGAGAAACATTAGAAGCTAATATAAGACCTATAATAAAGTTGAAAGATACAGTAAGATTTTCAAGTGGTAAAGGAACTGAAAATAAACCATATACATTAATGATAGACGATAATAATGAAAATGAAATAGAAGTAACTACAAATAGTGTAAGATTACAAGCAACAGATAATTTAAGTGGAATAAAAGGATATGCGATAACAGAAGACACAACAATTCCAAAAACATTTACAGATAGTAACAATGCTATAAATATTGATACCATAATTTCAAAATTGAACGATGCGACTGCATATTATATGTGGGTAAAAGATGCTGCTGGAAATATTAGTAATTATAAAAAAATTATCACTAAAACTTTGCCGGATGATGTTACATTATCTCAAGATACTACTGAATGGACGAATCGAGATACAACAGTAACTGCTAAAACCAATAGTGAATATAGTGATTTGATTGAAATTAGTGAAGATGGAGAAAATTGGAATCAAAAAGATTCAATAATTATAAAAGAAAATAAAATGGTTTATGCAAGATTGTTTGATGGTACAAATAGTAGTGAAGTAGTAGAGTATGAAGTAAGTAATATAGACAAAGAAAAACCAACGGTAAAAGTAAGAACAAAAACGTATAACGCTATAAGAATAACAGCAACAGATAGTTTAAGTGGTATAATAGGCTATGCAATATCTGAAGAAAATGTGATTCCAGAATCATTTGAATTATATTCTTCTAGTGGCAAAACCAAAAATACTATTATTAGAGGTTTAGATTCCAATACAACGTATTATATATGGGCAAAAGATGTAGCTGGAAATATTAGTGAAGTTATAACAGATAAAACAAGATTATATGCTAATATAACATTTACAGCAAATGAAACAGAATGGACTAATGAAGATGTAACTGTTACAGCATCTGTATTAGAGGATGAAGATACAGTAGAAGACTATATACTGCAAACGCATAAAAATTCAGATAGTTGGGGAAATGAAAATCCAATAACATTTACTGAGAATGGTAGAATGTATGCAAGAATTGTAAATGATGAAGATAATATAAGTGCAAGTAAATCATATTCAGTAAGTAATATAGACAAAGAAAAGCCTAAAATAGTAGGTGCAAATGAAGAAATTGAACAAGAAGAACTATCAGTAGGGGATTATATACAATATATACCACCATCACAAAGTTATTCAATAACAGAAGAACAATCAGGAGGAAATTGGGGAGACAAAAATTATAGTACAACATATGATGATAAAATATTATGGAGAGTATTATATAATGATGAAGAACATGGTTTACAAATAACTAGTGATAATGCATTACAAAGAAATAGAATATGGCTATGTAGTAAAAATGGATATAATAATATTTTATCAACTTTAAATGAAGTTTCTCAAAATTATTTAGATGAAAAATATGTATCATCAGCTAGAACATTTGGAAGTGATCCAACAAATCCTGAAAAAGATGAGACAGAATATTATAATGGAGGAACTTTTAAGAAAGGTAATGCTGAAGATTATTATCCTGAAGATTATACTCAAATGGAATCATATGGTTTACAAACTTCAAATGATTATTGGATGCCACTTAGATTTGACCCAGATGTAACAGGAGATGGGACATTTTGTATAGAAACACAAGATGATCTTTATACATTTGGAGATATAGATGATACAGATGATTATATAACAAGAAATAGAGCTGGAATAAGACCAGTTTTAACAATAAAAACAGGAATTAAATTTGGTGGAGGAAATGGAACTGAACAATCACCATATGTTTTAGAAGGCGAAGCCATAACAACAACTAATAGTGTTAATTTAAAAGCAACAGATAATTTAAGTGGAATTGTTGGATATTCAATAAGTACAGATAAAAATATACCAACAACATTTACATCTGTAAATAGAACAACAAGTTTAAATATGAATGTATCTGATTTAAAATCTAATACTAGATACTACATATATGTAAAAGATGCTGCTGGAAATATAAGTGATTACCAAGAAATACTTACCAAATATTTAAATACTAGTATATCTTTTTCAAGAAGTACATCTAATTGGACAAATCAAGATGTAACTATAACTGCAATAAATAGTTTGTATTCTGACTATATTCAAACAAGTACAGATAAAGCTACATGGACTAAAACTAATAAAGTAATACTTAGTAGCAATGGAACTGTGTATGCAAGAGTTTCTGATGGAACAAATACAGGAACAACATATACATGTAATGTAACAAACATAGATAAAGTAAAACCACAAATTGGAGCAGATTTATCAAAAGAAGTACTCGCTAAACCAGGAGATTATATAAAATATACACCACCATCAACGAGCTTTACAATAACAACATCACAGAGTGGATATACAAGTAATCAAACATTTAATACAAGTTCATATACAGGGCTATGGAAAGTATTATATAATGATAATAAACATGGATTACAAATAATTAGTGATGGAGATGTAACAAATGGGAAAAATTTATACTTAAAGGGTATAGATGGATATAATAATAGTGTTTCAATATTAAATAGATTTAGTGAATATTACCTAAATGAATCGTGTGCAAGTAGTGCAAGATCAGTAGGAAGTGATCCTATGAGCCCAGCAGATGCAACAACAAAATATTTTACACATTCAATACAATCACCATTAAAAGTTGGAGATTCAAACTATATGATAGATTATAATGAAGGATTTTGTAAGGGTCCTGATATAGAGACAAGTAATAATAGCTATTGGTACGCATCAAGATTTGCACCTCAAGAAGACCAACCAGGAAGAATATTTGATTTTTCTCTATTTAAAGGAGGAGATTCTAGTTCAACTTATGCATTATTATGCTCATATGATTTTGCATTTGGAGAAGCTTCAGAGGTTTCAGGTGGTGCAGGAGTAAGACCAGTAATAACAATAAAAACAGGATTAAAACCAGGAAGTGGAGATGGAACACCTTCAAAACCATATGAAGTACTTTCAGATATAACTGTAAGTGAAAATAGTATAAATGTTGTAGCATCAGATGCAGATTCCAAAATAAATGGATATAAAGTAACAACAACAAGTACACAACCATCAATATCATCATTTACAACAATTAGTGCTGTAAATGAATTCAAGAAAACACTAACAGGTTTAACACCAAATACAAAGTATTATATTTGGGTAAAAGATAGTGCAGGCAATATAAATTATAAAGTAATATCAACACTACCAGCAGATGTATCAACAGTAGTAAAACCAGGTAATTATGTAAGATACACTCCACCATCAAAAAGTTTTACAATCAGTTCATCAGATAGTGGATATACAAGTAACCAAACATTTAGCACAAGTTCATATAAAGGACTATGGAGAGTATTGTATAATGATTCTTCACATGGACTTCAATTAATTAGTGATGATGATGTAACAAATGGAAGTCAATTATATTTAAAAGGAAGAACAGGATATAATAATTGTATATCAGTACTAAATAATTTCTGTAATAATTATATTAATACAGCATATGCAAGAACAGCAAGATGTGTTGGAACATTACCAACAAATTGGAATTATAGTACAACTACATATCACTATTCGCCATATGCAAAGACAGATTTAGAGTTTTTAAAATCTGATACAAATTATTTAGAAGATTATAATCAAATGAATAGTTATAGTATGAGAAGCACAACTAATGAATATTGGATACCTTCACGTACTGTACAAGATGGAAATAATACTTCTGCATTTTTATATTATAATAGTGGAACTAGCTTATTAAATCATACATTATCAGGATGTAGTATAATGTGGATGGATTATTATGACCAATCAAGTTCATCAGGAGTAAGACCAGTAGTAACGATAAAAACAGGTTTAAAAGCAGGAACAGGAACTGGAACAAAAGCAAATCCATACGAACTAATAGAAGGAAAAACAGCAGATTTGGATTTTAAATATTCAACTACAAATTGGACTAATGGAAGTGTAACAGTAACAGCAACAACAACAAATTCAGCCTATACAATACAAACAAGCAAAGATGGAGGAATAACATGGAGTAATTCTGCAAGTCAAACTTTAACAGCTAATGGATATGTTTATGCAAGATTATTAGATGGAACAAAAGAAATTAATTTTGCATCAGCACAAGTAACTAAAATAGATAAAACTGCACCTAAAATAGCATCTATAAGTACAAGTGGAAATTCAATTACATTTAGAGGGACAGATGAAGACTCTGGAATATCAGGATATTATTATAAAACAAATTCATCAACTCCAACAAGTTTTTACGGTTGTACAAATACAGATATATATGATAAAACAATAACAGGTTTATCATATGGGTCAACATATTATGTATGGGTTAAAGATGCAGCTGGAAATGTTAGTGATTACAAATCAATAAAAATTAATTATCCAAATTTAAGTTCTGTAGCAAAAGTAGGAGATTATGTAAAATATACTCCACCATCAACTACATTTGGTATGACAGTGTCAGAAACAGGAGCATTAATAAATAATTTAAGTACACAAAGATTTACTACAAGTGATTATACTGGATTATGGCAAGTATTATATAATGATTCTACACATGGTTTAGAATTAATAAGTGCTGATTCTGTAGATACATTAGCTTTGGGAACTGCAGCAAGTCCAAGTAATTCAAAAATAGCTTATAATAAATGTGTGCAAACATTAAATACATTTTCATCATACTATGTAAATACAACATATGCAACAAGTGGAAGAAGTGTAGGAAGTAATCCAACTAATCCAAACGGAACAACTTCATTGTATACTAATAGCAACTATAGTTTTGTGTCAAAATATGTAAAAGATTTTATTGCAGGAGATTCATATTATACATATGATAAAAATGCTATGACTTCAGCTAATATAATAAATATAGGTTCTAATTATTGGTTAGCATCAAGAAAAGCAGTAATTGTAGATTGGGGAGAAGGAGCAGCAAATCGCTATAGTTTTGAAGGAGGTATAAGAAGAATTAATGCTAATACAGATACCTCAACTAGTATAGTTTCAGTTTGGGATACTGGTGAAATGACAGCTTTTAGTCAAACATATAGATATGGTGTAAGACCAGTAATAAAACTAAAAACAACAATAAAGAAAACATCTGGTTCTGGAACAAGTTCAAGCCCATGGAGAATTACAACATAAGATAATTAATATTAAGAAGTGAATAAATTTCTTATTCACTTCTTATATAAAAAATAGGGAGAAAAAATGAAAAAGAAGAAAAAGGTTATATTCATAATAGGAATAGTGTTAGTTATAGTACTTGTAATTTTAGTAAGTAGTTATATAAAAAATACTATTGAAAAAAATAAACAAATAAATCAAATCGTACAAAATTTGGAAGATGGAACAAAATTAAATATAAGCAAAAAACTAAATAAAACCAAAAAAATTAAAGAATTTGAAATATCAGACATACAATTAACAAAAGATGAAGAACAAACCAAATTATATGCTATTGTTACAAATAATGGAAAAGAGAAAACAGAGATGACTTTAATAAATATTGACTTTTATGACAAAGACAATAAAAAAATGGGATCAACAATAGGAATTATAAGTCCATTAGAGCCATCTGCTACAACTCAATTAAATGTTTCTACACAAGGTGATTATATCGAAGCAAATAACTTTAAAATAACAATAAATAATAAGAGTGAGGTGTAAATATATTGAAAAAACAAGTAAAAAAAATCAATAAAAAAGGGATTATATTAATTTTAGTTGTTTTACTATTAATACTAGTATCATTTATTATAATAAAAACAAGAAATAAAAAGCTTAATCAAAATACATTGGATAATAAACAAATAGATATGGAGAATTTAGAAAATGCTAAAATAAAAAATGGAGAAAAAGTTAATATATCAAAACTTATTTCAAGTGAAAAAAAGTATGGAGACTTAGTAGTAAAAGATACACAGATAGAGACTAATAATGGATATTGTCAATTTATAACTAATGTATATAATGGAACAGAAAATTATAGTCCTAAAAAAGAGATATCAATAGTATTTACAAATAAAGAAGGACATGAAATTGCTAGGATAGGCTATTTATTACCAGATATAGATTCAGGAGAATCAACAGAAATAAATTTAAAAACAGAAACAGACTTAGTTAATGCATATGATTTTAATATAGAATAAAATATAAGATTACATTATTATATTAGTATAATAATGTAATCTTATTATTATGTCTTATAATAAAGCCTTCATCAGATAAAAGTTTTAGTTCTCTCATCATAGCACTTCTATCTACACTTAAGAAATCAGCTAAATCTGTATAAGAATAAGGAAGAGAAAAAGTTTTTCTAATAGATTTTTTAGAAAGTATCTCAAAATAGGATAAAATTTTTCCTCTTATTGTACGTTTGGTAAGCAATTCTATTCTTAAATTCAAGTTAACAATTTGATCTAAAAATAATTCGCTCAAATCTGTTATAAGTTCTTTGTGAAAATCACAATTACGTCTACATTTACTAAAAAGAGAATCATAAGTAAAAAATAATACTTCTGAATTTTTTCTAGCGACTACAAACAATTCATTATTTGTATTAGCAGGATAAAAAGCTTCTCCAAAAATATCATATTCAACTAAATGTCCAATAATTGTTTTATTACCGTTTAAATCATATCTGATTAAGTCAGCCTCTCCAGATAATACAATACATATTTGATTACGTTTTTCAATATATGTTGTTATAGTTTCACCTTTTATAAAATTTTTTATTTGAATTCTATTACAATTTTGTTTAAAATTTTCTACAAAATTTTTTTTATTAAAATTAGTATCCATAAAATACCTCCCAAAATGAGCAAAATCTTATAGCTCAAAACTTTCAAAATTCGACATAAATATTATACATTAAATTATGAAATTTCAATATAATTATATTTCATTTTTGTTGCATTTGCAACAGAAAATTAAAAAATTAAATATATAATTAAGACATCAAATCGAAGGAGGAAATGTAAAATGAAAGTAATTAAAAGGGACGGAAGAACCATAGAATTCGACAGAACAAAAATTGAAATAGCAATAGAAAAAGCTAATAAAGAAGTTAGAGGTAAAGAAAAAGCAACAAAAGAAGAAATTAATGATATAATATCATATATAGAAGATTTTGGTAAAAAAAGAATGTTAGTTGAAGATATTCAAGATATAATAGAAGAAAAATTAATGGAATTTGATAAATATGAATTAGCAAAAAAATACATAGTATATAGATATACTAGAGCTTTAGTAAGAAAATCAAATACAACAGATGAATCTATATTAGGTTTAATTAGAAATGAAAATAAAGAATTAGCAGAAGAAAATTCTAATAAAAATACAATGCTTGCATCAACACAAAGAGATTATATAGCAGGAGAAGTTTCAAGAGATTTAACAAAAAGAATTTTATTACCAGAAAAAATATCAAAAGCACATGAAGAAGGAATATTACATTTCCATGATGCAGATTATTTTGTACAACCAATATTTAATTGTTGTTTAATAAATATTGGAGATATGCTAGAC
>CAKPPL010000007.1 GCA_934177555.1 uncultured Clostridia bacterium | reverse complement strand
GTATATAATAATTCTTTAAAATGGGCCAAAGAATATGATAAAACACTTGAAAAAATGTTACAAGATAAAGAATATTCATTAAAAGTATTTGGAATAGAAAGAGGAAATAAAAAGCCAAGAAAAGATATTTCTAAATGGTCAGATGTAAAAGAAAATATTGAATATATGTATGATGATGAATTTGAAAATGAAGAATATCCATATCAAGTAATATCTGATAGAAAAGAAATTGAAAAAATACTTGATTTATACATAACAAAATATTATGATGAAAATGATGATAAACAAGCATGGTTTGATAAAATAAAGGAACTTGCAGGAGAAATGGGATATGCAAAAGAAGTAAAAGAATTTAAAGCAAACCCAGATATGTACAAAGCACATGTAGGAGATGTTAGTACAGTATTAAGAGTAGCATTAACAGCAAGAACTAATACACCAGATATGTATGAAATTATGCAAGTATTAGGAAAAGAAAGAGTAATAAAAAGACTAGAAATTGCTAAAGAAAAACTTAATTAAAATATAATCAAACTATATATGAAATGGAGGAAACGACATGGAATACAATATAGGAGATATAGTAAAAACAAAAAAATCACATCCATGTGGAAACAATATATGGGAAATAACCAGAGTAGGTGTAGATTTCAAATTAAAATGCCAAAAATGTGGACATATTGTTGTATTAGAAAGACCAAAGGCATTAAAAGCAATTACTAAAATAATAGAAAAGGGGAGAAATTAATTCTCCTCTTTAATGTGTTCTTCAATTATATTCCAAACATCATCACTATATATTTTTCTTTCGGAAGAAAATGCTAATGTTGGAATATCACCAATAGGATTAAGTTGCTTTTGAATATTTTTTACATAAGAATCAACTTTAGTTTTTGCTATTTTATCAGCTTTATTAGCTAAAATAATAAAAGGCAAACCACTCCTTATAATGTAATCATACATAAGAAAATCATTAGGAGTAGGATCATGTCTAATGTCAACTAAAAAGATAATAAGAGAAATTTCTTTTCTATTAAATAAATAATATTCTATAAATTCTCCAACTTGTGCTTGTTCTTTTTTAGACATTTTACTATAACCAAATCCAGGTAAATCAACAAAATAAAATAAATCATCAATATTATAAAAATTTAATTGACGAGTTTTTCCTGGTTCACTACTTGTACGTGCAAGTTTTTTTCTGTTAATCATAGTATTTATAAAACTTGATTTTCCAACATTTGACTTCCCAACCAAAACAATTTCAGGTAAATTATTTTTAGGATATTGACTTTCTTTTACAGCAGATATTTCAAATCTAGGATTTTTTACAATCATACTAACCTCCAATTTTTTTAATGTTTATATTATATCATAAAAAATAAATAAAAACAATTTTTTTTAGCTTAAATATCAAGAGAGAGCTATATTAGCTCTCTCTAAGGTAAGTTTTTGTAACTGAGTTGATATTTACTTTACAATAGTATTTTTTTCATCTGGTCCAATGCCAATAAATTTAACTGGAACACCAACATATGATTCAATGAAATTAATAAAGTTTTTTGCATTTTTGGGCAAATCTGCATATGTCTTGCAACCAGTTGTATCCCAGCCACCATCAAAAGTAATATATAGTGGAGTACAAGCTTCTGTATGTACAGGTACATATGAAATAATTGTATTATCACCTTTATAACGGTAATAATACTCAGTGCAAACTTTTATTTGACCTGTTTCCATTCCTATTTTGCCAATAGTGTCAAGGTGATTTAAGCATAATGCTGTAACACCATTAATCATAACGGCATTTTTGACTCGTACGAGATCAAGCCAACCACATCTTCTTACACGTCCAGTAGTAGTTCCACGTTCATTACCAAGTTTTTGGATAAGAGAACCTGTTTCATCAGTGAGTTCAGTATTGAAAACACCTTCACCAACTCTTGAACAATATGGTTTTATAACTCCATAAACATCAGTAATATATTTAGGGCCAATTCCTGCTGCAGCGATAGTGCCAGATGTAGAAGGATTAGAAGAAGTTACATATGGATAATCACCCTGATCCAAATCTAAATACAAAGACTGGGCACCTTCAATAACAATTTTCTTATTTTCGATAAGAGCAGGTAAAATAACTTCTCTTTCATCCCTAACAAAAGGAACTATATTTTTTCTGTAAAAAAGAAGATAGTTTTTGGCAACTTCAAACAAATTGCCAATAGGTCTTGGCTCATTAAAAAATCTGTGAATTAATGCTTCAGAAGTAATCAATTCATTCTGCAATTTTTCAAAGAGCTGTTGATCAGAACAATTAAGAAGATCGTCCATTCTTAAGCCAATTCTATTGACTTTATCTGCATAGCATGGACCAATTCCTCTGTGTGTTGTTCCAATCTTATTGTTTTTCTTAAGAGACTCATGTAATTTGTCCATTGTTATATGATGTGGCAAAATGATATGAGCTCTTGGACTGATAACAAGATTTTCAGGGGAGATAGATATACCAGCTTTTTGCAAAGCATCAATTTCCTCTGAAAGAACTTTTAAGTCAACCACAACACCAGGTGCAATTATACTTACAGGTTTTTCTTTGATAATTGATGCAGGCAGTAAGTGTAATGGAAATTTCTTACCATTTGCTACAACTGTATGTCCAGCATTGTTACCACCTGTTGACCGTATACAAATATCAGCATCTTCAGATACATAATGTGATACACGGCCTTTTCCTTCATCACCCCATTGTAAACCTACAACTACAGATACCATAAATTTTCCTCCTTATTAACCTAAAATTTTAGTGAAATAAGTTACATAAAACTGTACCTAAAAAATTATAACATAAATATTGTCAAAAAGCAACGAAAAAACCCTAATATCAACGATATTAAGGTCTTTGATAAACTATTTTACAGGTATTAATTTTTCTTTTCCACCCATATATGGTCTTAAAACTTCAGGAACAGTTATACTACCATCTTCATTATAATTATTTTCAATTACTGCAATAAGTCCTCTAGGTGTAGCAACAACAGTATTATTAAGTGTATGTAGGAAGTAATTACCTTTTTCTCCTTTAACACGTATTCCTAAACGTCTTGCTTGAGCATCTCCTAAAGTAGAACAACTACAAACTTCAAAATATTTTTGTTGTCTTGGGCTCCAAGCTTCAACATCACAAGATTTTACTTTTAAATCAGCTAAATCTCCAGAGCAACAATCAAGTTGTCTAACTGGAACATTAAAATTTCTAAATAATTCAATACTTAAATTTTTCATTTTATTATACCAATTCATAGAATCTTCTGGTTCGCATAATACAATCATTTCTTGTTTTTCAAATTGATGAACACGGTATAAACCTCTTTCTTCTAATCCGTGAGAACCAATTTCTTTTCTAAAACATGGAGAATATGATGTCATACAAATTGGTAAGTCTTCTTTTTTTATAATTTGATCTTTAAATCTACCTATCATTGAATGTTCAGATGTTCCAATTAAATATAAATCTTCACCTTCAATTTTATACATCATTGCATCCATTTCATCAAAACTCATTACACCTGTAACAACATCTGAACGAATCATAAATGGGGGAATGCAATATGTAAAATTATGATCTATCATATAATCTCTTGCATATGCTAACATAGCTTCATGTAATCTAGCAATATCGCCAATTAAATAGTAGAATCCAACTCCACTTGTTCTACCAGCACTTTCTTTATCTAATCCATTAAAACGTGAAATAATATCTGCATGATGAGGAATTTCATAGTTAGGAACAATAGGTTCTCCAAATCTTTCAACTTCAACATTTTCACTATCGTCTTTTCCAATAGGTACAGATGCATCCATAATATTTGGAATTTTCATCATTCTTGATTTTATTTCTTCTGAATATTTTTCTTCTAATTCTTCATTTTCTTCTAAAGCAGAATTTATTTTTTGAACTTCTTGTCTTATTTTTTCAGCTTCTTCTTTTTGACCAGATTTCATAAGATTTCCTATTTGTTCACTTAATCTTTTTCTATCTGCTCTTAAATTATCTCCATTTAATTTAGCTTCTCTATTTTTTTTATCTAAATCTAGAACTTCGTCAACTAATATTAATTTATTATCTTGAAATTTTTTTCTAATATTTTCTTTAACAAGTTCTGGGTTTTCTCTAATTAATTTTATATCTATCATAATATCCTCCTCATATATCTCAAAATAATATAAATATTATATAATAAAAATCACCAAATATCAATAAAATTTCAATAATTTGTAAATAATACGATTAAAGGAGAATTAAATCATGAAATTAATTTCAGAAATAATACAATTTATAATTTATGCTGGATTAATAGTTTTAATTTCTAAAAATATTTTAGTAAAAACTTTAAGAAATTTAGCAGAAAATCTTAATTTAAAACCAAAAGTAGTAGGAGATATAGCAGGTGTTGCAACATCTGTTCCAGAATTATTAACTATAAGCATATCAAGTTTTAATGGATTAATAAATGCAAGTATATATAATGTCTTAAGTTCAAATATTATAAATCTAATCCAATATTTAGGCGCAATATTTTTAAATAAAAATCAAAAAATATTAAAAAATAAAGCTATTATTGTTGATATAATATTAGTTTTAATAACAATATTGATACCATTAGGATTAGTTTGCTTTAATTCTAATTTTAATATTATGATGATACCTATATTTATATTATTATATTTAGGAATGAAAAAAATTAATAGTAATGCACATAAATTATATTTGAAAGATGAAGACAAAAAAATAAAAGAGATGGAAAATGAAATACAAATTGATGAAAAAAATAATGGAAGAAAAGCAATTAAAAATGTTGTAATACTTGTTATAACAGGAATACTTTTGTTTTTTATAGGAAACTTATTAGGAGACACATTAGAAAGTTTATGCAATAAATTTAATGTTCCAGAATTATTAATAGGAATTGTATTAGGATTTGCAACAAGTTTGCCAGAATTAATAACATTTTTTGAAGCACAAAAACATCATAAAAATATGGATAATAATATATATGGTGTAATTGAATCAACAAATAATTTATTAATGTCAAATGTACTAAATTTGTTTATAATTCAATCTATTGGTATTAGTATTTTTTCAATTATGTACGGATAAAATGTAAACATAGTGCATAAAATATTAGAAAATTATGTAAAAGGAGATTTATATGCAAGAAGAGTATTTAATAGAAAAAATGATAAAAGGAAAGACAGACAAAGAAAAGGAAAAAGAACTTATAAAAAGTATAATTGAAACAAAAGAAAATTTACAATTATCAATAATAAATTTTGAATATGCAGAAGAAGATTTAATAGATTATTATATATATCAAATAAAGGCTCATCAATCCAAATTAGATTATTTAATAAAAATTGCAAAAAGAAATGGAATTGTATTAAATAAAATAGAAGAAACAAAATTTAGAATATTTGGTAAAAATAGTATGGCAGTATAGAATATTTGTCCTAATAGCCACATAAAAATAGTATTAAATTATTATTTTATGAGGTGATAAAGTGAATATAAATATACTAATATTTATATCATGTATATGTATGATATTTGTATTTGGAAAAATTTTTATAATGCCAATAAAATTGATTTTTAGACTAATATTTAATTCAATTTTGGGAGGAATTTCTCTTTGGATAATAAATATAGTAGGTGGAATATGGGGATTTCATATAGGATTAAATATATATACATCAATAATGATTCGGTTTATTAGGATTACCAGGTGTAATTGAATTAATAGTGATAAAATTATTATTATAAAAAAGGAAGTAATAATACTTCCTCTAGGAGAATTTTATTTCTCTTTTTTTAATGAGATAATTTCTTGCATCTCATTGAATGCTGATAAATCAACTAAAAATATTGCTTCTGCTGAAGGACAAATTTTTAAAAGTGTTTTAAAAACAGAGTTGAAATCTTCTATAGAATCAAAAGAATTTTTCATAAGTTCTGTTTCACTTACATAGTCAGATTTACCAGTCCGTACATCATTTGCTATGAACCAGCTGTCAATAAAGGAAATTGAGTAAATGATACTATTAGTACTAAATACTACCATAAAGTAAATCCTCCTTAAATATTTTAATACTATTATTATATTATATTGTTCGACAAAAAGCAACATAAAGTGACAAATTATATAGAATCTCTATTAAAATTGCCATTTGTAAAATCTTTTCCTTCTAATTTATTGCCAGTTTTCACTTGATTGATGATTTCTTGGATTTCATCAATGTTTTCATCTAAAATATCTATTCTAACTGAATTTATATTTAAGTCTTTATGAGAAATTGATGTAGTTTTACTATTATATATAGTTGTTACTGTTTGAGTATTATCAGGAATAACTCTAAATAAAAATCCTAATCTATCTTTAATGAAATATTTGTTAGAAGACATACATTTTTTTGAACAAGAAGAATAGCACTTATTTGCTTTTCCTAACAAACAGTAATTTGAATTCATTAGTGGAGTTTTTCCATAAACTATTAGTTCTGTATTAGAAGAATTAATAGTTTGCAAATCATTAGTATTAAGTTCAGGAGATAGTGTAACAGTAGCATTTAATTCTTTTATAGTAAGGTCATTATATATATTAAAAGTATAATTACAGATAAAACTTTTATCAGAATATTTTTTTAATAATTCAAAATCTCCAATATTAGAAAGGACAAATCCACTAATTTTAAATTCAGAAACTATATTTGAAATATTTTTTTCTGTTATAAAGTTTCTGTTAATTGTTGGCATATATACATATAAATTATATTTATTCGAAAGTTTTAATAATAAATCTGAAAAACTTTTTTGAATAAAATATTTATAAGGAATATATATTCTATCAATATTTTTTAAATTAGTATAATCAAATTTTAAATCTAATGTATTAAACAATATAGAAATAGTTTTATAATTTGAATATACTTTTTGTGATTTTGAAGTTTGTATATAAGGCATATCAAAACTTAGTGTTCTTTTAAATGAATTCACTAATTTTTTCTCATATTCAGAAAGTGCAACTCTTCTAAAGTCATTAAAATCACTTATACTTTGAATATATAAATTATTATCTAAATTAATATTTATTTTTTTAAATTCAAATGGAGTATTACCAGTTTTTGAAAGTTGTGATATTATTCGTTCTTCAGATATAGGAGTGTTTATAGCTGGAACAGGTATAATGTCTGAAATTAGATTTAAAGATATACCGGTATCATCATATATGGTTAAAGAAATTGGCATATCTTTTTTGATTGATATATCACAATATATTTGTTTTTTTCTACAATCTTTATCTAAGTTAACAGAAGAGGAAAGAAGCTTATCAGATATTTTATAGATATTATCACCTATTTGAAGATTTCCTTTCATTCTACCAATTTTAACTCTATCATTACAATGTGCTTGTTTTACATTTTTATTATTAATCATTAATTCTGATATTGTATATAGTGAAGTTTCATGTTTTTTATTTTCAACACTAATTTTATCTCCAATATTTAGAGTATCTTTTGTATTAAAAGTAATATATCCATTAGGATTAAAATGTGATATTTTACCTAAATAAATTCCCATATTATTAGATTTTTGTGGATAAATAAGTTTTTTATTTGAATCAGTACTTAAATGTCCAGTTGAGAATCCACCTCTGTTAAATACTTGTAAAAGTTCTTTTTTATCTTGTTCATCAATTATAAAATCTTTCTTATTATTAATTATATCTAAATATTTTCTATAAATTCTTGTTACAACAGCGACATATTCAGGAGTTTTCATTCTTCCTTCAATTTTAAGACAAGAGACACCAGCATTAACAAGTTGAGGTAAAAATTCTAATCCACATAAATCACGTGGACTTAAAAGATATCCTTTATCAATTAAGTTAGTATTTTCTAATAATTCATAGGGTAATCTACAAGGTTGAGCACATTTACCACGATTCCCAGATCTACCGCCAACCATACTAGAAAATAAACATTGACCAGAATATGAAATGCATAAGGCACCATGTACAAAAGTTTCTATTTCTATATTAGAATTTTTACAAATATTTTCAATTTCTTTTATATTTAATTCACGAGAAAGAACAACTCTTGAAAAACCTAATTCTTGAAGTTTTAGAACACCATTAAGATTATGTACAGTCATTTGAGTACTACCATGAACATGTAAACCAGGAAAGTTTTTTATTAAAAAACGTGCCAAGCCTAAATCTTGAACTATAATAGCATCAATACCAAATTCATAAGCTTTTTTTGCTAAATTAATTGCATCTGCCAATTCATTGTTTTTTATTAAAGTATTTAGAGTTAAATTAGTTTTTACTCCATGTATTTTTGCATATGTTATTGCTTGTTCTAAAAGCTCATCATCAAAATTAGAAGCAAAAGCTCTTGCACTAAATAAACTAGCACCAAAATAAACAGCATCAGCTCCATTTTGAACAGCAGCTTTTAAACATTCAAAATCACCAACAGGTGATAATAATTCAGTCATAAATATACATCCTTTCGATTTATTTGATATAAAAATTATAGCATAAAATAGGGATTTATACAAATAAATTTGTAATATAAATGTAATAAAAAAATTAATGTCTAATGTTGACTTAAATATGAAAAAAATGATATACTTATATCGAACAATATGAGAAAAATTACCAAAAAACAAAAGAGGTGTGAATTATGAAAAAAAGTAAAAAAATATTATTATTTTTTCTGATAATAATGTCATATATAATTATAAGCTTAATATGTTGTAATAAAACATATGCAGTAACTCAAACAATTTCAACAGATATAAATTCAATAAATACTAATAAATATCCACAAATAAAAGAACTTATTCAAGGCTTAAAAAAAGCTCATCCAAATTGGAATTTTAAAATATTATATACAGGATTAGATTGGAATGAGGTTATAGCAAATGAATATGTAGGACATGGAAGAAGTCCAAGAAGTTTAGTACAAGCAAATAATAGTAAATATTCTGGAGATTGGATATGTAGCATTTGTGGAGATGCAACATATGACACAGGAAAATGGCATTGTGCATCAGAAGCAGCTATTGCATATATGTTAGATGCTAGAAATTCAATAAATTCATCAGATATATTTCAGTTTTTAGAATTATCATATACAGACTATAATATCGAAACAATACGAAAAATGGTTTCAGGTACATTTTTAAATCAAGAATCATATATAAATACAATAGTAAATACTGCAAAAAAATATAATGTTAATGCATATTATTTAGTTGCAAAAATATTACAAGAACAAAAGCCAGGAGGAACACCACTTACAAAAGGAGAAGGACATAATGGACAATATATTGGATACTATAATGTATTTAATCTAGGAACAAGTGGATCAGGAAATGATAATGTAATATATGCAGGCTTAAAATATGCTAAAGAACATAGGTGGACATCAATAGAATTATCAATAGAAGGTGGAGCACAAATAATAGCAGAAAAATACATATCAAAAGGACAAAATACATTATATTTACAAAAATTTGATGTAGATGCATCAGATGGAAAATTATACTGGCATCAATATTCACAAAATATTTTAGCAGCACAATCAGAAGGAACAAGAATAAGAACAACATATACGAATATGGGAGCACTTGATGGAGAATATACATTCATAATACCAGTATATGAAAACATGCCAGCAACAGCAAGTATAAGACCAGCAACAAAGTCAAGTGATACACCAGAAAGTACAGATATAGTTAGAGTAAATGTAGAAAAATCATTAAGACTAAGAAATCAACCAAATGGAAGTGAAACAGTCGGATGGGTATATACTGATGAAACACTTACAAGATTAGAAAAAGCAACAACAAAGGTTGGAGGAACATATTGGGATTATGTAATGAAAGCAAATGGAACAAAAGGTTATGCAGCAAGAGAAACATATGAGAGTGAATCAACATATAAACTATATTTAGTTCCAGTAAATCAAAATCCAACTCCAGATCCAACTCCAGAACCAACCCCAGAACCTGAACCAGAAGAAAACATTATAAAAAATGAAACAATAAAAATAGATAAATCTACAAATACAATTTTAGCAATATTAGGAGCAACAGGAAATAATATAATAGATCTTATGAAAACAGAAATAACAGTAAAAAATAATAAAGGAGAAAATCTATTACCAACAGATACATTATTAACAGGATATAATATAGATGATAAATATACAGTTTCAGTTTTAGGTGATGTAAATGGAGATGGAACAATAGATTCAGGAGATTTATTAGCAATACAAAAAGACTTATTAAATGCCAAAAAATTAAATACAAAAGCAAAACAATTATCAGCAGATGTAAATCAAGATGGAATAATAGATTCAGGAGACTTATTAAAAATAAAAAAACAATTATTAGGAGTTTCTAAAATAGAAATCAAATAAGGGAGATAGATATGAGTAAAAGTTTAACAATAAAAAGTATAATAACAGCACTATTTTTAGTGGCTATTATGATAATATTTTCTAACAGAGTTGATGCAGCAAGTGCTAGTTTAACAGCAAGTTCAACAGAAGTTAATGTTGGAGAACAAGTTACAGTAAAAGGAACAGTAACAGCAGGTGGGTGGCATTTAGTATTATCAGGTGCAGGACAAACAAAAACACTTATTGGAACCACAAACCAAACATCAAATGAAACAGCAAGTGAAAGTATAACATTTACAGCCACAGAAGCAGGAAACTATACATTTACATTAACAGGAGATTATAAAGATTTTGACGCTGCTGATGAAGCTGCATCAGAAAAATGTTCAAAAACATTAACAGTAAAAGCAGTTAATAATAGTAGTAATAATGATAGTGATAATAATAATCAAACACCATCAGAAAATAATTCAACAAATACAACTACAAAAAAATCTTCAAATGCTAATTTGAAAAATTTAGGAATAACACCAAATGATTTTAAAGGATTTAAGAATACTCAATTATCATATGATGTAGAAATACCAAATGATGTTGCAAAAGTAAAGGTATATGCAACAGCTTCTGATTCAAAAGCTAAAGTAGAAGGAACTGGAAATGTGACATTAAAAGAAGGAAAAAATGTTGTGAATGTCAAAGTAACAGCAGAAGATGGAACAACAAAAATATTTACAATAAATATAACAAGAAAAGCAAAAGAAGAAACATCAAATTCAGATATTGCAGAAATATCATTAAAAGATCCTGAAAAGCCAGTAGAAACATCAGAAAATGAAGAAGAAAACAATCAAGAAATAGGACTAAAATCATTAACAATAAAAAATTTAAATTTAAATCCAACATTTGATTCAAAAACATATGAATATACAGTTGGATTAATAGAAGACTTAAATTCAATAGAAATAGAAGCAATACCAAATTCAGAAGAAGCAACAGTAGAAATAATAGGAAATGAAAATCTAGAACAAGGTGAAAATGTAATAACAATATTAGTAAGTAATAAAGATAAAGAAGAATTTGCTACATATCAAATAGTAGTAAATAAAAATGTAGTATCAGAAGAAATTGTAGGAAGTGTAAACTGGTTAAAACCTTCTACATGGGGAATGAAACAAAAGATAGTAGTAGGAATAGTAATAATATTAGTAATAGCAATAATAGTAATGATTGTATTAAAAATTAAACTAAAAAATAATTATGAAGATGATATTGATTTTCCAGGAGCAGAAGAGTTAGATAAAGCATTAACAGAGCACCAAGGACTTTCTGAAGATGATGAATTAAAACCTCAAGAAGAATTAAAAGATAATGATGAAACAACAAATATGGAAATAGAAGAAGAAAATATAAATGATTATATTGAACCAGGTCACTTATTTGATGCATATTCAAAGAAAAAGGGAAAACATTTTTAGAAGAAGAACATATATAAAAGTTAACAACTTTTATATATGTTTTTTTTAAAGTTACAAAAAAATGTAACAAAAATATTGAAATTTACATTATATAAGTATATAATTAAAAATATTAAATTATAGGGAGTGTGTATAATGCCAAATATTGACAGCATAAAAAAATACAAAAAAATACATATGATAGGAATTGGTGGAATCAGCATGAGTGGAATAGCAGAAATTCTATTAAATTGGGGTTTTACTGTTTCAGGAAGTAATAATGTAGATTCAGAATTATTACATGATTTATCAAAAGCAGGTATAACTGTATATATAGGACATGATAAAAAAAATATAATAGGAGCAGATTGTGTTGTATATAGTGCAGCAATTAATAAAGAAAATCCAGAATTAGTGTATGCAAGAGAACTTGGAATACCAACAATAGAAAGATCAGATTTTTTAGGAGAACTTACAAGATGTTATCAAAATACTATAGCAATTTCAGGAACACATGGAAAAACAACAACAACATCACTTGTATCATTATGTTTTTTAGAAGCACAAAAAGATCCAAGTATTCAAGTAGGTGCAATAATTAAAGAATTAAATGGAAATTATAGAGTAGGAAATAGTGAAAATTTTATAATAGAGGCATGTGAATATGTAGAAAGCTTTTTAAAATTTAGCCCAAAATCAGAAATAATACTAAATATAGATAATGATCATTTAGACTATTATAAAAACTTGGATAACATAAAAAAAGCATTTATAAAATATGTAAAATTACTACCTGAAGATGGACATTTAATAATAAATGCTGATGATGCAAACTGTTTAGATTTACCAACATATACAAAGGCAAAAGCCGTAAAATATGGAATAGAAAATGAAGATGTGGATTTTTCAGCAAAAAATATTGAATTTGATGAAAATGGGTTCCCAGAATTTGATGTATACAAATATAATGAATTTTATGAACATATAAAACTTTCAATTCCAGGAAGACATAATGTATTAAATGCATTAGCATGTATATCACTTTGTAATACATATGGTATTTCAAAAGAACATATAAAAATAGCATTAGCAAAATTTAAAGGTGCAGATAGAAGATTTGAATTTAAAGGAAATGTAAATGGAGCAAAAGTTTATGATGACTATGGACATCACCCAACAGAAATTCTTGCTACTGCAAAAGCTTTAAAAAATAAACAATATAATAAATCTTGGGTAGTATTTCAACCACATACTTATAGTAGAACATATAATTTATTAAAAGATTTTGCAAATGCATTAACAATATTTGATAATATTATTGTAACAGATATATATGCAGCAAGAGAAACAAATATATATAATATATCATCAAAAGATTTAGTAGATGAAATTAATAAACTTGGAAAAAATGCAATATATATATCTTCTTTAGAAGACTGTGCAGAGTATTTAAAGAAAAATGTTATAAAAGATGATATTGTTCTTACTCTTGGAGCAGGAACAGTTACTAATATTGGACCAATGATTATTGAATAATAGAACAAAGCGACATAGTCGCCCTTTGTTCTCGTCTTATATAAAAAATTACTATGTTATTTTTACATAGTAATTTTATATGCCACTATAGCTCAGTTGGTAGAGCGATGGATTCGTAACCCATAGGCCAGCAGTTCGATTCTGCTTAGTGGCTCCATTAAGTAAATATTTATTACTATTTCTCTTAGTGTCTATATATATAATAAAAAACACCGTCCTATTTTTAGAACGGTGCCTTTTTTACTAATCCCAGTAATTACTGGGATTTTTCCAATTAGGAAAATTTTTATTCAAGAAATCTTTTGCTTTTGTCAGTAAATGTTCATATTCATTAGAATATGAGTTCATACAATAACCTGCTTTAAAAATAACTGTTCCATCAAAATCAGTTGCAACAACTTTTATAGGACCAATCTTATTTGGATTAATAAAATAATAAGTGGCATGATATCTTTGAACTAGAAGCATATATCCAGTTCTAGACAAAACATTTCCTCTAAAGAAAAAACTTCCACGATTTCTACCTTTTTCATCAATCAAAAGGGTTTCAAGTCCGTTTTCAGAAGATAATATTGTCCAACCTTCTGGAAGAGTAGCTTCTAAAGTAACTGAATCATATTCTTTAAATTCAAATCCTAAATTTTCAAATACTGATTTATTAGGACTCATATTTTTTGGTAAAAGACAGATTAATCGATTTCCGACTTTCCGTAAACTACTAATAGAATTTAATTCTTTAGTAGAAAACATATCGTATGTAGTACTAAAGTTGTAATTCATAAAAAATCCTCCTATGCAAAAATATATAGTATATTATACCACTTTAAAAATATTATGTCAATTTACAGAAAACTATATGAAAAAAGTTTATAAAAAAATGTAAAAAAAAGAGGGAAAAAAAATATTCATGTAGAATAATATATTAGTACATAAGAATATACATATATGTACAAATTAAAAATAACAGTGGAGGTGCACACAATGCAAATAACAGACGTACGTTTAAGAAAAGTAAATTCAGAGAACAGAATGAAAGCTGTTGCTTCTGTAACATTCGATAATGAATTTGTTATCCATGATATCAAAGTTATCGAAAGTCAAAACGGATTATTCATCGCTATGCCAAGCAGAAAAACTCCAAACGGAGAATTCAAAGACATAGCTCATCCAATCAATGCTGAAACAAGAGAGAAAATTCAAAAAGCTATATTAGAAGCTTATGAAGCTCCTGAAACAGAAGAATCAGCAGAATAATAGATGAGAAAATGCCCTTATGGGCATTTTTTTTGCACATAAAAAGATACAATGAATAAAAAAGAAAATAGTTGAAAAAAAATAAAATATATGATATAACATAAATGTAAAAAAGAAAGATACGAGGTGAAACGATGGTAATAGCTTATGCAAAATCAGATATAGGAAAAGCCAGAGAAATGAACCAAGATGCATATTATATATCTGATTCATTAAGTGACGTAAAAATATATTTATTAGCAGATGGAATGGGAGGCTACAAAGGTGGAGAAATAGCTAGTAAATTAGCAATAAAATGTACCAAAAGTTATATAGAAAACAACTTTAAAGAAACACCAAAAGATAGAGAAAGTTTAATTCAATTAATAGCAAGTAGTATGGAATATGCCAATATGGTAGTATATGAAAAATCAAAAGAAGATAAAGAACTTGAAGGAATGGGTACTACTTTAGAAGTATGCTTAATATATAATAATAAAGCATATATAGGACATATTGGAGATAGTAGAATATATAGAATAAGAAAAGACTTTATAAGAAAACTAACTCAAGACCATAGTTATGTACAAAAACTAGTAAAAGATGGTACAATAACAAAAGAAGAAGCAGAAAATCATCCCAAAAAGAATATGCTAATGAAAGCATTGGGATGTAATGCATTTGTTGAACCAGATGTATGTGTAAAAGGATTTTTAAGAGATGACATATTACTAATGACATCAGATGGATTAACAAATATGGTAAAACAAGATGATATATTTAAAATAGCAAAAGGAAATATAGAAAGAGCACCTATTAAGCTTGTGGAACTAGCTAATGAAAATGGTGGGTTAGATAATATTACAGTAGTAGTAATAAAAAACATATAACCTATAAGGGAGAGATAAGTAATGGATTTAAGAGGTAGATTGTTAGGAAATCGATATGAAATCATTGAAAAAATAGGCAGTGGAGGAATGGCAACAGTATATAAAGCCAAATGCCATGTGCTAAATAGATATGTAGCAATCAAAATATTAAGAGATGAATTCACAACAGATGAAGAATTCACTAAAAGATTTGAAGTAGAAGCACAATCAGCAGCAAGTATAACACATCCCAATATAGTATCAGTATACGATGTTGGAGTTGATGGAAACTTATACTATATTGTAATGGAACTTGCAAAAGGAAAAACATTAAAAGAAATAATAATAGAAGAAAAAGGACCATTACCATGGAAATGGTCAATAAATATATCAATACAAATAGCATCAGCATTAGAAGTAGCACATAAAAATCATATAATACATAGAGATATTAAACCACATAATATTATAATAACAGAAGATGGTGTTGCAAAAATAACAGATTTTGGAATAGCAAAAGCAGTTTCAAATTCTACAATAACAGCATTTGGAACTACAATAGGTTCAGTACATTATTTTTCACCAGAACATGCAAGAGGTGGATTTACAGATGAAAAATCCGATTTATACTCATTAGGAGTAGTAATGTATGAAATGTTAACAGGAAAAGTTCCATTTGATGCAGATACACCAGTATCAGTTGCATTAAAACATATGCAAGAAGAACCAATTCCAGCAATTCAAGTTAACCCTAATATACCAACAGCTGTTAATGATATTATAATGAAAGCATTAAAAAAAGATACAAATTTAAGATATCAAAATGCAACAGAAATGTTGATAGATTTAAGAAGATCTTTAAAAGAGCCAAATGGAAACTTTGTTGATAATAATGAATATACTGATTTTCCAACTCAAAGAATATCAACATTAGGAGAAGAAGAAAATAATATACCAAAAGCAACTAGAGGAAAGAAAAATAAGAAACCAAATAAATTTGTAGAATTTATAAAAAAACATAAAGTATTATCATCAATAATAGGACTAATATTATTATTTGTAATAAGTATAGGAGCAACTATAATAATTTCAAATGCTACAAGACCAAAAGAAGTTGCAATACCAGACTTAGTTGGAAAAACAGTAGAAGAAGTAAAACAAATACTTGAGGAAAATAAATTAGTATATGTTGAAGAAAGTCAAGAATATAATACAGAATATGAAGCTGGAAAAATAATATCACAAGATCCTGCATATATAGAAAATAGAAAAATTAAACAAAAAACAGAAGTAAAAGTAGTTGTAAGTTTAGGAACAGAAACAACTACAGTACCAAAATTAAAAGGACTAACAAAAGAAGAGGCAGAAGATGCAGCAAAAGAAGCAAATATAAAATTAGATTTTGTAGAAGAAACAAGTAAAACAGTAGAATCAGGAGTAATAATAAAACAAGAAACAGAAGAGGGAACAACAATTAATGCAGGAGAAACAGTAAAAGTACATATAAGTATAGGAACAGGAATAAAGCAAGTAGTAGTAACATCAGTATTATATAAAGATGAAGAAACTGCAAAACAAATATTATCTGATTTAGGTTTAGATGTTGTTGTTGAATATGATGAAGATACAGCAAGAGGAAATGGAGTTGTATTAAAACAAAGTATATCATCAGGAAAAACAGTTGATGAAGGAACAAAAATAACAATAACAGTAAATCAATTAGTTGAAACAAAATCAGGAAAACTATATATAAATGTAAAAGAAATTACAGGATATAAAGATAAAATAACAGAAAAAGACGAAGATGGTAAAACAGTAGAAAAAGATAATACACCTAAAAATGTAAAACTAAAAGTAAATTCAAAAGATAAAACATTTGCAGATAGAACAGTAAAAGAAAATTCAACAAAAGAAGAAGTAAGCATAAATGGAAAAGGAACAATCACAATAGAAGTATGGATAGACGGAGATTTAAAAACAACATTAAATATAAACTTAAATGAAACAACTGAAAAAACAATTCCATAAAAACAAAGAAAGGAAAATATGCAAGGAAAAATAATAAAAAATATATCAAATACATATACAATAAAAACAGATTTAAAAGAATATGAAGCATATGCAAGAGGAAGATTAAAAAATGAATCAAAAACACCATTAGTAGGAGATATTGTAGAAATAGCTGTAACTGATGAAGAAAAAAATCAGGCAATCATTGAGAATATAAAAGATAGAAAAAATGAAATGAAAAGACCTAAAATAGTCAATATAGACCAAATAATATTTACTATATCAACTAAAAATCCAAAAACAGATTTACTAATGTTAGATAAACAACTTGCATATGCTGAAAAGCTAAAAATAAATGTTCTTATAGTAATAAACAAGATTGATTTAACAGAAGACTATAAAAATATAGAAGAAGAATATAAAAAAATAGGATATAATGTTATATCAATAAGTGCAAAACAAAAAATAGGAATAGAAAATTTAAAAAAAGAATTAAAACAAAAAACAAGTGTATTTTCTGGAAATTCTGGAGTTGGAAAATCAAGTATTATAAATGCATTATTTAATAAAGAAAAAACTCAAGAAGGAGAAATAAGTAAGAAAAATAAAAAAGGAAAAAATACCACAACAGATACTAAACTATATGAACTAGAAGAAAACACATATATTGCTGACACTCCAGGCTTTTCAAGTTTTGAAATAAATGAAATTGAAAGTACAGATTTAGATAAACTATTTAGAGAATTTAAGCCAGAAATTCCAAATTGTGAATTCATAGGATGTACACATATAAAAGAGCAAAAATGTGGTATAAAAGAAGCAATAAAAAATAATATAATATCAGAAGGGCGATATGAGAGATATTGCAAAATATATGAAGAGCTAAAAGAGCATGAAAAATATAAATGGTAAAAGATAGAAGTTTTGTCGAAAAGTTTTAAAAATTCGACAAAACTTCTATTTTTTTACTCTTGGAAAAAACTGGAAAAGAATGTATAATTAAAACGAAATCAAAAGAGAAAAAAGGAGGTAAAAATGGAAAGTGTATACAATAAAAAAGACAAGCAGTTAATATTCAAAATAAATGAAGAAATAGACGAGTGTGAAGTTCAAAAGATAAGGAGGAAATTAGATAATGAGATTGAAAGATATATGCCAAAAGAAGTTATATTTGATTTTTGCAATGTTTCTTTTATGGATAGTGCAGGAATAGGATTGTTAATAGGAAGATATAAATTAGTAAATATGTTAGGGGGAAAAGTAAAAATTGCTAATATAAATAAATCAATAAAAAAGATATTTGAAATGAGTGGAATATTAAGAATAATTCCAGAAGTTAGCTTAGAAAAAAAGGAGGTACAATATGAACAATAGATATGACAATGAAATGAAAATTGAATTTTTAAGTAAATCAAATAATGAAGCATTTGCAAGAATAGCAGTAGCAGCATTTATAGCACAATTAGACCCAACATTAGAAGAAATTGCAGATATAAAAACTGCAGTTTCTGAAGCTGTAACAAATTCAATAATTCATGGATATGAAGAAAAAATGGGAATAGTAAAATTAAGATGCAAGATTAGTGACAATGAAATATTTATAGAAATATCTGATAAAGGAAAGGGAATAGAAAATGTAGAAATTGCTAAGCAACCATTATATACAACAAAAGCAAATTTAGAAAGATCTGGAATGGGATTTACAATAATGGAAAGCTTTATGGACAGTGTAGAAGTGGAATCAGTGTTAGGGATTGGAACTAAAATAACAATGACCAAAAAGATAAAAAACAATGTTAAAGATGAAGAATTTTTAGCAGTAGCGAGGGGAGAGAAATAGTGTATGATAATGATATAAAAACTATCGAAAGAGCTCAAAATGGAAATAAAGATGACATGACCAAACTAATAGAAGACAACAATGGATTAATATGGAGTATAGTTCGAAGGTTTAGTGGAAGAGGATATGAAATAGAAGATTTATATCAAATTGGAAGTATAGGATTAATAAAAGCAATACAAAGATTTGATACAAGTTTTGAAGTAAAACTCTCAACATATGCAGTACCATACATTTTAGGAGAAATAAAAAGATATATAAGAGATGACGGACCAATAAAGGTAAGTAGAAGCATAAAAGAATTAAATATAAAAATAATTGAAATTCAAAAAGAATATTATAATAAATATGGAAAAGAAATAAGCTTAGAAGAGATTTCAAAAATATTAAAAACACCAAAAGAAGAAATAACAATGGCATTAGATTCGGCAAGACCAGTAGACTCTATTGAGAATGCACAATATAGAGACAATAAAACAGACAAAACAGTAAGTATATTAGAAAAAATTTCTACTGGCAAAGATGAAGAAACTGAAATAACAAACAAAATAACAATAAAAAATATGATAAATGAATTAGACGAAAAAGAAAAAGAAATTATAATGTTAAGATATTATAAACAAAAAACTCAAATGCAAGTATCAAAAATATTAGGAATTACA
Organism: uncultured Clostridia bacterium; assembly: GCA_934177555.1. Lineage (GTDB taxonomy): Bacteria > Bacillota > Clostridia > TANB77 > CAG-508 > CAG-269. The sequence continues at coordinate 2,473 of CAKPPL010000007.1, read as the reverse complement.
CAAGTTCAAGTATCGAGAATCGAAAGAAAAGTATTAAATAATATGAAAAGAAAATTGACAATTTAAAAATAAGGATGAAAAATATGAAAAAAATTTATATGTATATAATATTATTTATACTAATTTTTTTTGTACTTCCAACAATATGTACAACAACTAAAAAGACAGAAGAAGTACAATCAATATCTAATCAAATAGAAGAAAATAATCAAATAGAAAAATACGAATATTCTAAATATAAAACAATTAAATTGTTACATCAATCAACTCAAGAAGTTGAAGAGATAGGTATAGATGAATATTTATATGGGGTAGTATCAAGTGAAATGCCGGCTAATTTTGAAGAAGAAGCATTAAAAGCCCAGGCTATTGTAGCAAGAACATATACAATATATCAGATAATCAATAATAAATCTAAACATGAAAATGCAGATATATGTGATGATTATAGATGTTGTCAAGCATGGATAAGTAAAGAAGATAGAATTGCAAAGTGGAATGAAAATGAGGCAGAAACAAATTGGAATAAAATTGTTGAAGCTGTAGATTCAACGAGTGGAAAAATCATAGTATATAATGGAGAGCCAATTAATGCATTTTTTCATGCAAATAGTGGTGGAGTAACTGAAAGTTCATTAAATATATGGGGAGGAATAGATTATCCATATTTAAAGTCAGTAGAAACATCAGGAGAACAAGATTATACTCAATATAATTCAGAAGTAATATTAAGCAAAGAAGAATTAGTAGAAAAATTGAAAAGCAAATATCAAGACATAAATATAGATTTTAGTCAAGAAGATAGTATAAAAATATTAGAGTATACAACAAGTGGAAGAGTAAAAACAATTAAATTTGGAAATAAAGAAATTGCAGGAACAGAGGCAAGGACATTATTAGGGTTAAAATCAACAAATTTTACGCTTGAAATAATAAATGATAATATTAAATTTTCTGTAACAGGTTATGGACATGGAGTGGGAATGAGTCAAACAGGTGCTGATAGTCTAGCTAAATCTGGTTCAAATTATGAAGAAATAATAAAACATTTTTATACAGATGTAGAAATAATAGAAGTAAATTCTCTTTAAATGAATAATCTTTGAAAAAAAGTAAATACTTGTAATAAATAACAAAATCAAGGAGGAAATTATGAAAAGAGAAAAAAGAGAAAAGTTGATAATATATCTTGGTGCAGTAACATTTATCATATTAGCAGTTGGAATAGGAATTACTATGTATATGGCAAAAAATCAAAATAATGAAGAAAAAATGGGAAGTACAAATCAAAATACGGTAACAAATGAGAATACAAATATTAATATGAATTCTAATACAATTTCTAATACTAATACAGAGAGTGCAAGTACTCAAATAGGAAAAAGTGTTGAAGAACAAGAAAAACAAGAAGATAATAAAAAGCAAGAAACAGTAAAAAACGAAAATAAGGTTGATACATCAAAAGATATTGAAAAAACAGATGAACAAGTTGTTGAAACTAAGAAAGAGATTAGTTTTATAAAACCAGTTGAGGGAGAAATAATTTGTGAGTTTGCTAAAGACAATTTAATATATTCTGAAACTTTGAAAGAATGGATAACACATACTGCAATAGATATAAAAGCAGATAAAACAAGTGTGGTAAAATCAGCAGCAGATGGTATTGTAAAATCTATTATAAATGATCCAAGATATGGTTTAACAATTATAATAGAACATGATGACGGATATCAAACAGTATATTCTAATTTGCTAACAGCAGAATTTGTTGTAGAAGGAGAAGAGGTAAAACAAGGACAAACTATTGGGACAATAGGAGATACAGCATCATTTGAAAGTAGTTTGGAAAGTCATTTACATTTTGAATTATTAAAAGATGGAGAATATTTAGATCCAAATATATTTTTGAAATAAAAAAAGGTTCCAATATGAATGTTGGGACTTTTTTATCGTTAATTAATATACTTAAAGAAATTATATAATCTTTTATATCAGTAAATACTAGTAAAGTCAAGATATTTTAAAAAATATTTTTTTAGTTTTATGAGCCAATGAGATTAAAAGAAACTAGAAAGCCAATGACTTTAAGAATTTTAAGAAACATTAAGTATATTAATAAAAGAAAATAAGATATTTACAAATATCTTTAAATAATGTAAAATGAAATTATAAAAACGAAAGAATAAAGGAGGAAAGAGATGAAAAACATCAGAAAAAAACAAAGGCAAGAAGGAATTACGCTAATAGCACTAGTGGTAACAATAGTAGTATTACTAATATTAGCAGGAACAAGTATAGCCATGTTAACAGGAGATAATGGAATAATAACAAACGCACAAAAATCACAAATGGAAAATACAAAATCAGAAGTAATAGAAAAGATGAACATGGCATACAATGCAGCATACTCAGAAGCAAGAATAAAAATGGCAACAGACCCAGGGTATCAACCATCAGCCCACATAGCAGAATT
>CAKPPL010000006.1 GCA_934177555.1 uncultured Clostridia bacterium | reverse complement strand
CCCTGTCATAGGTTCATCTATAATCCAATTATTAGGATTATGTAATAATGAACCTATTATTATTATTTTCTGTCTCATTCCATGTGAATAACTTTCTATTTTATTATTTAATGCATTTTTTATTTCAAATAATTCACTTAATTCTTCAATTATTTTTTTTCTTTCTTCTTCATTTACTTCATAAATATCTCCTAAAAAATTCAAATATTCTATACCTTTTAATTTTAAAAACATATCTGGATTATCTGGTACATATCCAAATCTTTTTTTAGCTTCTAATGGCTCTTTTTGTATACTATATTTATCTATTAATATATCTCCTTCATCTATACTTAATATACCTGTTATCATTTTTATTGTTGTTGTTTTCCCTGCACCATTTGGTCCTAAAAATCCAAATATTTCTCCATTATTTATTTCTAAATTTAATTTATTTATTATTTTTTTATTTTTGTTATATGATTTTGATAAATTTTGAATTTGTATCATTTTTTCTTTATGATATTCTCCTTTCCTCAATTTTTATTTATTATAACATAAAAAAACAGTAAAATAAATTATTTTACTGTTTTTTGTTTTTATATTTCAAATGATATTTCAAAATCTGTTCCTTCTTTTAGTCTCATTATTATTTTTAATTCATTTGAATTATTTTCGTTTTGTGCATCTTTAATTTTTAATGTATAAATATATATATTATTTTCCGTAGTATAATTTAAAAATTGTATATTACTTTTTTCAAAGAATTTATTTTTAATATAATTTTCTAATTCTTCTTTATTTTTTAAATAACTATTTTTAAATGATTCATTTAAATTATTATATACAAAATCATAATCTTCATGATTAATTGCTTCTATAATTCTTTTTATATTAATAACTATTTTTTCTTCTTCATTATCTTTATTATATTCTTCAATTTTAGCTTTAGATAAAATTGTATAATCATCTAATTTTATAGAAAAATTCATAATATTTTTTTCTTCAATTGTATATATATTTGAAAATTGATCTTTTATTGTTATCGTTCTTCCATTTTCTTCTGTATCTATATTATATCCACTCGCAGCTATTTGTTTTATTTCATCTTTTTTATTTAAAACATATTGTAAAAAATTATCATATGTTTTAAATTTATATTCTTTATACTCATTGTCTAAATAATTATTATAAATAATTTCTGGTTTAGCAAGAACTAATCTCTTATATACTAATATATATTTTTTTACTATTTGTTCATATGTTAAAACTTGTGTATCATATGCATTATCATCATTTGATTCTATTCTATTTTCATTATATTTAATTTCTATATCATCTATATTATCATATTCTTCTATAAATGGTTTCACTGAAAATGTTTTATTATCTTTATCTAAATTTATTTGTAAATAAATATCATTTAAATAATTATTTTGTAAATCTGTGATAATTCCATATACTAAGCAATTTTGTATTTTTTCACCATCTATATATTTTATCTTTATTGGTGTAAAAAATACTTTCGTTGATAACATTTTAATTTTATTATTTATATTCTTAACTTCTATATTATTTTCTTTTATAAAATCTTCATTTAATAAATTATATATCTGTTGGTTTATTATTGAATCATCTAATATTTGTTCATAATTATTATTTTCATCATATCCATAGTAATTTGATTTATTAATCTTTTCTAAGTACTGGTTTACACATGATTCAACTGTAAAAAATATATCACTATCTTCTACATCGGATAGGTCATTTGAATTATATTCAACTTTTTCTCCTTCATCTCCAACATTATCTTGACCATTTAATATATTTTTATTTTTTTCATTATTATATAAAAACATTATACTTATAATTAAACTAATAATTATTATAAATAATATTAATAATAAAATTATTATTCTTTTTTTATTTTTCACTTAATTCTCCTAACTATTAATAAATCTGTATATTTTTGTAAATCTTCCTTGCCTATAACTTGTTACTCTTATCTGATCTGGTATTGCAATATTAACTCTTCCCCAGGCTTCTGCAATATTTCCTCCACCTATATATATTGCAACATGTCCACTTTTCCATAATATATCTCCTGCTTTTAAATTAACCTGTCCATCATTTCCTATATATCCTGTAGAGCCATATGAAGCAGTAGGACATGGAACTGAAATATTAAAATAAGAAGTATATAAATAATATACAAAGTGTGAGCAGTCAAACTGTTTATTATTACCATTTCCTCCCATTAAATATGTATAAGAATCATCATTTGCTATTCTAACTGCTTCATTTAATAATTGAGTCATTTTTAATTGATTTTGTGCAGATAATTCGCCATTTACATCTGCTATCGTTATATTAACATTTTGTGTATTTGTACCATTATACATATCATAAAATGTTTTTGCTGCTGATATTCTTGCTTCTAATCTAGCTGTTCCAGGTCTTTCAAAACTCCAACAAAATGCTGTTGCAGCATCTTCTGGACTTGTAGCATTTCTCCAACTATTTCCATCATATCCATGATATCTTAATAATTGATAACTTGCATAACCATCAGCACCACCACCTGGTGTTAGCTCTCCTAGTAAATATTCAATTTGTATACTTTCATCAGATGCTAAAACACCTCTTGAAGCTGCAAAAGCTTCTAATGAAGTTCTTCTTCCATAAGACCATTGACATAATCCAAATCCAATTCCACTTCCACCTTCTACTGCACTAATTCTGAATCCTGACTCTGCTTGAATATTTCCCATAGCTCCTGCTACTGCATATTCACTAAATCCTGCATTTATTAATGCACACCAAACTTTTTCTTGAATAGTATTACCTGAAAGAGTACTCATATTATTTATAATTGGAGTTTGATATGCTGTATCAAAATCAAATTTTAAATCTATTTTTACATCAGCATCAGGATTTCTTGCCTTTTCTATAAGCATTTTTGTTAAATCCACCATATTTGTTGTATCTTGATTCTTTTTCAAAATACCTAACAACCATTCTCTAGTAGAATTAGTCGTAAGTAAATTAAATGCTTTTGTATCTGCTCTTAATAATTTAACAAAATTATTACTTGTATTTTCATTTATATCGACCTTTGGATTTACTATTGTTTCTCCTACTTTTTGATATTTACTTATATTTTCTTGTAATGTGCTAGTATTTTTTTGACCTGTTCTCTTTTTTTCTTTATAAGTATATGTTGTTTTATAATCTATATAATCTAAAACACTTTCTTCATATTCAGTTCCTTTATTTATAGTTTTATAATGTTCATGTGAATTTTTAGAAATTTGTGGATTTTCACCATCATCACTCCATTCTTCATCATCAATATTTTGAGTACTAACGTTAGGAGTTCCATCATCTATTTTATTTTCATAATTAGACACTGCTTGTATTATCCACACATCTGCATTTAAAATATCAAATTGTACTTCATTTGTTTTATATGTTACAACTTCTTGATAATAATATGAATGTTTTTCTTCTTCACATCCACTCCATTTTGTTGAACTTTCTAGTCTATCATTTTCTGACCCACTTGAACCATGATATTTATTATAACCTTCTCTAAATTCTTCTGTATATTCTTTTCTTTCTGTACTAATTCTTGTATTAATATTATCATATATTCCTATTTCAATAGTAGAATTATATGCTAATTCAGCTAAATTTACAACAAAATTACTACTTTCTCCCATAACTACTAAAGACCATAAATATTCAAATGGTAATGTATATTTTTCAACCAGTGATTTATAATTTATTTTTACATTTGATATTTCATACTTAGCATATGTTGCATTTATGCTATCCTCTGTATCTCCTGTTACATTATATAACGAATTAAAGTCACTTTGTATTCTTGCCTGATCATATCCAGGATCAATTTTTTTTCTATCTGTTTGTTTTTTACTATTATTACTTTCAAATTCACCATATGTATTTATCCATCTAGCTACAATTACTTCTCCCTCATCGTTTATAGTAAAATAATTAAAAATATCTGTATTTCTATTTTGACTATAATCATTATATATCTTATTATATTCTTCCAAAGTTTTATATTTTAAATATATCTCTGAAATATTTCCATCATCATCTTTTTTCATTCTTTTAAATTGGATTATACCGTTTAATTTATCAGATGGAATATCATCTAATTTTGGATACTGTGTAACTAATTCTGCATTTATTAAATATTGTAATTGTTCAGGATTTTCTAAGTATTTAGAATAAACACTATTTAAACACCATAGTATTTCAGCTTCTGTACATTCAAATAAATTATCAGGAGTTATTGTCCTTTTTAATTTTTCAGTCATTTTTAACATGTCAATTAATTCTTCTTTATTATTCATTAATTCTTCAATACGTTCTTCTGAAAGTCCCATATCTGAAAGTCCTTGTCTTAATGTTGTTTCTAAATCCATACTAATTCCATTAGTTGTATCTAGCTTTGCAGTTTTAGTTGCTGATTTTGGATTTCCTTTTTCATTTTCATCCCATGTTCCCTCATCATCAAAAATAAACCATGCTATACCTGATAATATTACGAAAATTATTACAACTGGTAATGCAATAATCATAATATGTTTTAAAGAATGTATTATAACTTTTTTTAATCTATTTACAATTTCTTCTGCATTTATGGCAATCACCTCTTTTACATTTATTATAATTATAACATACAGGTATTAAAAAAACTATATTTTGAGCTTTTTTTACAAAAAAAAATTGCATTTTACTGCAATTTTATAAAGATAGTCTAATTATTGATTTTTCTGAATTATTAGAGTCTAATATTACATCTGAAAAAATTAATTCTTTTTCTTTATTAGCACCATATGATTTGGCAAATTTTATTGTTAGTTTAGTACTAAATCCACTATTAATTTCTAATAACTTTCTAAATAATTCATGACTATATGAATAATATTTTATATTATTTTCATCTTGTAAATATATCGTTTTTGTACTTTCTAATGTATCTAGGCAAATTTTATTTTGTGTATTATTGATAACATTTATTGTATATTCCTCATAATCCATATAGATTTTTTTACTTACAGCTGTAATTTTTATTCCACTTTGAGTAGTGGTTTTATCTAATTCTTCTGTTCCAATATAGCTATTTATATTTAATTTATATTCTTCATTTTCTCTTACTATTGTCATATAATCTTGTTTTGATTCATTTGATATTTTTCCAGTTGACATTGCATCAATTTTTAAATTAATTTTGTATATGTCCCCTGTATAACTTTCTATATTAGCAATTTTATTTACATTATCATTAAAATTATAATCAAAATATAATCTTTTAAAATCATTTACTGTTGGATACAATTCATTTTTACAATCATTTGATAATAAATCATATGCTTCTTCTATTTTTCCATTATTACAGGCATTTACAAATTTTTCAATTATTTGTTGTGATAATTTTGTATTTTCTTCATTTATGATCTCTCCTGTTGATATTGATTTATTTGATGTTACATATGTATTAGAATTACTTATTTTATTTGAATTCTCTATATCATTATTTATTTTTGTATCTGCAAAATCTTTTTGATTTCTTAATGTACTTATATAATTTAATACTTGTATAATTATAATGATAAAGGCTATAAGTGCAATTATAAACCAAATTTGTTTTTTATTTTGATAATAAAATCTTCTTAAATTATGCATATATAGCCCTCCTTTATTACATTTTATTTATAATTCTTACTTTTCTTTCCATATTAACTACTTTACTTCGTGACATACCTGGCGTTTTAGCAAATCTTTGAATATTTGTAGATAAATCTTTTTCATTCTTTGATATAGTTGCTAATTTAGCTGCTGCAATTCTATCTGAATTAGCTCTATTAGTTTCATTTCCATTTAGCATTGTCATTGCTGATATTATTGTATCATTATCAGTTACTCCATAACTTCTATATTTATTTGCATCATCCATTGCTCTATCTACTTCTTCTTCTGTTTCCAGATTTAACTGTCTCTTATACATTGTTCTCATATCTACATCATTTTTAAATTCTTTATCTTTTTTAGCTTTCATATGAGAAGAATAATTACTTCCATATCTCTCTTTTTCTATTTCTTCTGCATATTTATGAATTCCTTTTGCTTTATTAGTTACAAAATTTCCTGCTCCTGTACCTATTGAATTTCCTGCATATGCTCCTGCTACAGTATTTTTTAATGTACCTTGTATATCTCCAGAAGCAATACCTGCTGCTGCTCCTATCATTCCACCTGCTGCTACTCCTGATACTTTTAGTCCTGCTCTCGCAGCACCTGTCATACCATTAACTAAATTTCTTTTGAAATTTTTTCCTTTATATCCAGATTTTACTGTTCTTGCATATCTATTAAACATTGCTCTTGGAATACTTAATGGTCTTTCTGGTTCTGGTTCTTGTTCTGGTTGCTCTTGTTCATCAATTAATTGAGGTTCAGGCTCATTATCATTTTCTTGCATTCTTATTTGTTGATCTTGTTCATCTCCATGTTGATTTCCATTTGTATTATAATCTATTCCTTCATCATCATTATCTGTTAATAGTCTTTGTCTATCTTCATTATTTTCATCTGGTATATTTGCATTATCATTTTGTGGCATTTCTGGTGGTTCATCATTTCCATTATTTGCAACATCATTAAATAAATCTGTCATTGAGTGTGACGCACTTCTATCTAAGAAATTAATATCACCATTTTCTTCATTTCCTATTTCTTTTTTTGCTCCTGGACCTTTTGCTCCAGGTCCCTTTCCTGCTAATCTTTCTAATCCATGCATTGCAGACATTGCCATTGCTGTACCTGTTGCTCCTTGCAAGAATCCTGGTGTAGATGCTTTATCAAATCCAAACATTTTTCTTAATAGTTTTTCTGCTGGAACCATAAAGCCAATAGCAACCAATGAATAAATAATATTTGTACCAGCTAAGTCAAATGCCATACTTATTAAAATTGTATATAAAAGTAAATGAAATGGTTGTATCAATAAATTAAATATATATTCTTTTAACCACATATCAAAAGCTTGTGATTTAGAATCCCCCATTTTATCTAATGGATAACTTACTGCTACAAGTGGTGCAATTATAGTTAAAAACATCATATATAATAATCTCTTTGCATATGTTATTGTAAAGACAATAGTATATATTACTAATACAAGAAAACATATTGCATACCCTACATAACTAGATGTTCCATTTTGTTCTTGTGCTAACATTCTTACTTTTCCCATTAAATTAGTTGGAACTTCTATGTTATTTCCATGTACAAATTCTTCCATACCATTTTTTTCAAGTCCCTCTCTTAACTTAGAAGGGGCATCATTTACCTGTATAACATGTTTATCTGTTTCTGAAACAGATACTAATAAATTTGTTATGCTTTCTGTAAAATTATTAGCAAATACCATTATATATTGCATCATAAAAACTAGACACATTCCTATAACCCAATCTGTAAGCATTTGCTTATATTTTGCTTTTTCTGAAGCTACTGTTGATATTATTATTCGTATTCCAACATACAATAAAACTACCATTAATACAACTATTGAAATGTTTCTAACCGTATAATACCATTTTGATATAACTCCTTTTAATTCATATGCTGAATTATTAGCTGATGTTGTTATTCTATTATTATCATCACTTTTATTTCCATTAGGATCTTTCAAATAATAATAATATTTTATTTCATATCCTTCTTTTCTTTTATCATTTGAATAGGTCTCATTTCCTTTATCATCTGTAGTAGTTGCATTCCATTCTGTTAATTTGTAGGAAGCTGTATTATCTCCTTTAACAACCTCAACATATACTTCTTTAGGATTAAAAATGTTTACATCAAATAATAATATTTTCCCCTGAAATATTTCTTCTGGACTTATTGTATATGTGGGTATTAATGTAATATCAGGTAAGTTCCCTCCTGCCAATGCTTGATATGATATTGCAAATGTCACACCTGCTACAACTAATTTAGCAACTCCTGCTGCTCCTGCTGCCATAGCTGCTAAAAATGGTCCTAATGCTGCTACTAATGGTCCAACTAAAGCTACTGCTAATCCTACTACAAATATTGCAAATATAGCAGATATAATTACAAACACTAATTTTCTAGCAATATCGAATGTTACAGCAGATTCTGTTCCCATTATACTTCTTTGGATAATATCAACTACTCCATCGCCTAATCCTAGTACTAAATCAACTATTGGACCTATTAGTTTTCCTCCTGTTACAGCATTACTTGAACTTTTATTTGTACTCCATTCAGTATCTTGTGCTTGTACTCCAGCAGCTACCGGGCTACTTGTTTTATCTTCTATGTATCTATTATTTTCTGATGTATATACTACTCCATCTTTAACATAACACCCATCATTATAAACAATAGATGCTCCTTCAACAGTATTTGAAGTTGATTTTCCTCCATGCTCCTGAAATGTCTGACCAGATCCAGTATCATAATGACTTAAGGCGACGTTATTTCCACAAAAATTCACCAATAAAAACATACTTACTAATACAAGCATAAATTTGAATCCAATTTTTCTGTTTTTTAAAACCTTCATTTCTAAACTCCTTCATATTCATTTCTTGAACGTTTTTCTATTAACTTATTTAAATTTGTTTCAACAAATTCAAATTCTTTTTGAGTAGGAGTAATCTTAAGAATTGCAGTCTCTTGTCCAACCTTAAACAATCCTTCACCCTTACCACAAGTTACTAGAAATCCGGCTTCTCCTTCGCTTAACTTAAATACTTCTTTCAAATATTGTATTTCTGATTTATCTTGAGCTAAAAATAGTTTAGTATCTGAAGATGTAAGAACAGCTTGTGCCTCTGGTTTTTCATAGAAATCTTGGAACCTTTGAGAAACAACAGCTAAAGAAACATTTCTTTTTCTTGCACGTCTAGCCATTGTATTTAAAAAATCTACGGCTTCTGGGTATGGCAATAACATCCATGCCTCATCAACTATAACTCTTTTTTGTCTTGCTTTTCTTTTATCTTCACTATTTTTCTTAACAAATTTTTCCCAAATCCATGTTAAAAGGATTTGTTGAGCAAGTGGTCTTGCAAATTTCTCTTCAAGTTGTGAAATATCCAAATTTATAAATGGTGCTCCATCTAACAATTCAAATGTAGACTGTCCATCAAAATATGCCATCTGACCATTATACTCTCTTATATATTGTTTCATTACCTTTAACAAATAGCTATAATGAAATCTATAATCTTCATTTTTGTTATCTGCTGCTTTCCTTTGTATTCTTTTATACCATGAACCTATTGTAGGCATTTTTTTCTTATCTCTATATAATTTATCTGTTCTGTTAAAACTACTTGATGTTTCATATAAGCTGTTAGGGTCACTTGTAATTCCCAAACCTGCATATTCTTCTGAAACAGCTTCAGCTATAATTTGTTTTGTTAATTCATTTACATCTTTACTTCTTGTACTACCTCTAGCCATTGTAAGTAATGACTGTGTAACATCTTCAACTTTATTTTCTATATTTAATACTAATCTTTCTCTTCCTGTTATTTCATCTTTTGCTGTTTCTGTTTCAATATCAAATAAATTTATAACCGTTTTAGATGTAGGACTAAGAACAACATTTATTCCTCCTAGTGATTCTGCTACTATAGTATATTCACCTTCGGCATCAAGAGCTAAACTTTCAATTCCCATTAATAATGAAGATCTACTTATTAATGTTTTCATTGTTACAGATTTACCAGCACCAGATTTTGCAAATATTACCATATTATAATTTGTAAGAGAACTATGAAAATTATCAAATAATATTGGCGTACCTGTTTGTTTATTAAAACCTAGGGGTATACCTGTTGAATGACTTACTTCTGATGTTGTAAATGGAAATACTGTTGACATTGAACGTCTATCAAAAGTATGTCTTTTATTTATTTTATCATCCATTAATGGTAAATTTGATTTAAATGCATCTTCTTGCATTGCCCAAGCTGTTTTTATACCAACTAATGATTTTGACATCTCTGTTGATAACAGTTTTGTTAATCTATCTAAATCATCCAAACTATATGTAAAAAGTGTTGCAACAACTGAAGCTTCATATAATTTATTAAAACCAGCTGCTATTTCATCTCTAAGTTGTTCTGCTTCAAATCTTTTTTGTGTTAAATTACTTTCTCTATTAATATTTCCTTTATCTGCTGCAACAATTCTTTCTGTTTCAAGTTCATTTATAACTCTATTTAATTCACTTTGTGACTTTGCTTCTTGAACAGGAGTTATATAAATTGATGTATTTATATCTCCGAAAAAGTACATATCCCTAAATAATTCTGGGAAAGTACACATTCTTGGTAATGTTGACACAAAGAAACTTCTTGCATATTTTTTTACATTAGAAATTATTTCTAAATGATCTATATTAGTTGCATCTATTCCAGATGGTGCTATTAATTCTTTAATACTTTGTTGTTTAAATAATTGTGTGTTTTCATTAGAATTAAATTGTTGTAGATTTCTTTCTTCCTCTTGTCTTTTGACTTTCGCCATTTTCATTACCTCCTTCTTTTGTATTTTTTTCCAATTTTTCAATAGCTTTATCTTTTACTTTTTTTCCTATATATGGTTCATTTTCTTCTATAATCATTTTAGCTATTTCATCAATTATATTATTCATATTATTTTGTTTTTCTTCTACTTGTTTTTGTAGATCTGATTTTGCTTCATTTACTTTTGCCCTTGCTTTTTTCATAGCTTTTTCTTCTATTTCTTTGTCTAATTCTTTCATTCTCTTTTCATAAATATCTGGAGCTGTTGAATATAATTCATTAAATCCTGCTTTTAATGCTTTATCTAATCCAAATGTCTCAGCTTCATCTCTGTTATATGCCATATATAATAATTCAATTAATTCATTACTTCTAAGTATTTTACCCCTAACACCACATGTTGATATTGATGATATTATTGATTGACATCTTGTATATAATTCTGAAAATGCAGCACTTCTTAATTCTTCTTTATCCATCTTTTCATTTCCAGCCTCTAAAGCATAATATGGTACTATTATATAATAATTTTTATTTAAAATATTTTTATTTAAACTCATTCTTTCTGTGTCTTGTATTACTGAAATTCCATATTCACACATATTTGATTGTTTTGTTAATTCAAAATATGCTTTTTGTAATTGCTCATCTGTATAATTTCCTGAATTTTTCATTTGTTCATATCTTATAGACATAGTTTTATATTTATCTTCTACTTCTTTTAATTTTGCCTTATATGTTTGTAAACTACTCTCTAGGTTTATTGATCTAGTTTGTATATATATTTGAATTGGATTTCTTAATGTATTTAAAAATTGTACAAATCCTTCTTCTACACTATTTTTTTCAACAGCAGACATTAAATCATAATTTACACCTTGGCATCCTATAACCATTAAATATCTAGTTCCATTTTTTTGAACTATCATACTATCTACTACATCTTCAAATTCCATAAATTTAAAAATTGATTGTTTATTGGCTGTATTTGTAGAATTATTAGTTGCTGTATCATTATTTTCTGCCTTTTTCTGATTATTTTTTTCTTTAAAATGTAAAAATACTAGAAAACCTATTAAAAAAAATGTTACAATTAATATTGGAATTAGTATATATACTAGCATTTGTACTAGTTGTGTTGTTGTTTGACTATTCATTTGTTTTTTCCTCCTTTGTGTATACATATATTTTTTTATTCTTTTGTTTAAATTTTATATATCTTTTTATAATATCATCTATGTTTTCTCCACCAGTTTTTCTTGTTATTTCAAATCCATTTGTATCTGGTACTTTAAACATTCCTATTGCATATCCTATAAATGCACATATTAGTGTTATTACTATTCCTACCATTTTTAATCCTATTAAACTAAAAATTAAATAAAAAATTAAACCTACTCCTCCTCCAATACATGCTGTTATTAATGATTTTGTAGAGAATATAAATAAAATTCTCCCTTCTCCTTTAACATTTCTTGGCACATTATATGTTCCCATATTTTCCTCCTTGGTTTTATTCTATAATTATTCTATTATATTATAGCAAAAAAAAACGATAAATGGAAGTATTTATCGTTTTTTCTTTTATTTTTTTATTTAATTATAATTGACTTGCAAATGAATATATCATATTAGCTATTGTAGATGCTGCAAATATTAAAACTGCACCTATAACATAAGGCATCATTGTCTTCTTGTATTCTGCTTTTTCTTCTGCACTACCCATCATATATTTAATACCTAATACAATAAGTATTATTACTGCAACAACTGTACCAACTGTTTGGATAATACCTGCTATGTTACCACCAATACTTAATATGTCATTTGTTCCATTGTATGAAAGTTTAAGATCACCTGGTTTTGTTTGTCCAGTTGTATTTTCTGCGAATACTATTGATGTTCCCATAACTATTATCATTACTACTGTTAAAACAACTGTTAATACTTTTAATGTTTTTGTTTTCATATATTTTTCCTCCTTCTATTCTATTTTCTTATTTATTTAATCTGGTATATCCAGAATTTTAATAACTATGTTATTCCATCTAATATTCCTACAACTAGTTTCCATATTCCAAATGCTCCAAATATAACCACACATCCTATAACATATGGAACTAATAATTCTTTTATTTTGGCTTGTTCTTCAACAGAACTTACCATAAATGTAATTCCTAATATTGCACCTATGATAACAGTTAATGCTGTTCCTAATATTAATAATATATTATATATACTACTTACTTCATCTTGTACATCTTTGGTATCTATATTAATATCTTGATTTTTACCATCTTCTAAAAATTGATCTCCAGTTTCAAAAATGTTTCCAAGAGATATTGCAGCTTCAGATTTTGGAGTAAATATAAATTGAACAATACTTATTATTACTAATATTTTTATTGCATAAGAAACAATATTTATTATTTTTTTATTCTCCATTTATACTCCCTCCTTTTATTTTTTTATGATAATAATGATTTTGTTACATTATATATAATATTAGGTAAGGTTGTCATACTCATTACCATTATTGCACCTATTATATATCCTGTCATTGTTTTTTTGTATTCTGCCTTTTCCTCAATGCTTCCTAACATATATTTAATTCCTATTACAATTAGTACAATTACAGATACTATTACACCTATCACATTTATTGTACCAAGTAAATTTCCAACTGCGCCTTCAAATTTTTCATCTTTTTGAGGATCGTCTGGCTTCCAATTATTAGGATTTTTAGTTACATCTTCCATTTTAGTTGTTACAATTTGTACATCGTCATTACTTATAGCATATATTTTATAATTAATACTTACTATAGCTGCAAATATTAATGCTATTATAACTATTTTTCCTACTTTCCTTCGCATTAGCATCACCTACTTTACTCATTTGTAGTACATTCTATACTAATTATATACTATTTGTCAATTTCTTGCAAGTTTTTTTTACAAATTTCGCCTTTTATTAATATTTTAAATATTTTTTTAAGCACAAAAAAAGCACAAATCAGGAAAATTGTGCTTTCTTCTATACTTGGCGGAGATGAGAGGGTTCGAACCTCCGCGCCCCTTTCGGGACCTAACTGTTTAGCAAACAGTCCCCTTCACCACTTGGGTACATCTCCATATAAATTATAAACGTATCTCTCCTTAGATTGATACGTCTTAATGTCTGTGGCGGAGAGGGTGGGATTCGAACCCACGGTAGGCTATTAACCTACGCCAATTTTCAAGACTGGTGCCATAAACCAACTCGACCACCTCTCCATTACTTGCGACAGTACTTATATTAGCACAAGATACTGTCACTTGTCAATACTTTTTTTAAAATTTATTTCAATTTAAAGAATTATCCTTTAATTAAATTTAACATTCTTTCTAAATCTTCATTTGTATGATATTCTATAATAATTTTTCCTTTTCTCTTTCCTTGATCTAATTTTACTTTTGTCCCAAAAAATCCTTGGAATTTATCTTCAATATCTTCATATAAATATTTGTATTGAGGATCTAATTTTTTAACTTTTTTAGTTGTTCTATTCTTACTCTCTGCTTGTCTTACAGATTCTCCTCTTTCTATCATTCTCATTGCAGCTTCTAATTGTCTTTGAGGATCAGTAATTCCTCCTAAAGCTTTACAATGTCCTTCTGTTAGTTTACCCTGTTTTACTAATTCTATAACATCTGGTGATAAATATAAAATTCTTACTGTATTAGAAATACTACTTCTGCTTTTTCCAAGTTTTTTTGAAATCTCTTCTTGTGTTAAACCATATTTATTCATCAAACTTTTTATTCCTACAGCTTTTTCATAAGGATTCAAATCTTCTCTTTGAATATTTTCAATTAATGCAATTTCTTTATTTGTTTGTTCATCATCATCTCTTACTATAGCTGGTATTTCTTCTAATCCTGCTATCTTAGCTGCTCTCCATCTTCTTTCACCTGCAATAATTCCATAATATCCATCTCTTTTTGTAACAACAATAGGTTGTATAACTCCATATGTTTGTATTGAATCAGCAAGTTCTTCTAATGCGTCTTGATTAAATACTTTTCTTGGTTGCTCTCTATTTGGTTCTACTTCAGTAATTTTTAATGATTTTAAATTACCTGTTTCTATATTATTTTCAACTTCAACTTCTTCTACTGTTGCTGGGCCAAATAATGCATCTAACCCCTTTCCTAAGCCTGTCATTTTAGCCATTTGACATCATCCCTTCATTAAAATTATCCATTAATTTTTAAAAATTCTCTTGTAAATTTTTCATATGCTTTAGCACCTTTTGATCTAGGATCATAAATTGAAATTGGCATACCATAACTTGGTGCTTCACTTAATCTAACATTTCTAGGTATAACTGTTTTATATACCTTATCTTCAAAGTATTTTTTTACTTCTTTTACAACTTGATTAGAAAGATTTGTCCTTGCATCATACATTGTTAATAAAGCTCCTTCTATCTCAATGTTTTTATTTAGATGTTTTTTTACTAAATTTATTGTATTTAATAATTGTCCTAATCCTTCAAGTGCAAAATATTCACATTGTACAGGTATTAAAACTGTATCTGAAGCTGTAAATGCATTTAATGTTATTAATCCTAATGATGGTGGACAATCTATTAATATATAATCATATTCATCTTTTACAACATCTAATTTTGTTTTTAATCTCTGTTCTCTTGACATCATTGAAACAAGCTCTACTTCTGCACCAGCCAAACTAATGTTCGATGGACATACTTTTAAATTTTTTACTGCTGTATCCTGAATTGTTTCATTTATCTCTGTATCTCCAACCAATACATCATAAACAGATAAATCGACTTCTTTTTCAACCCCTAAACCACTTGTTGCATTACCTTGTGGGTCAGTATCTATTAATAAGACTTTTTTTCCTTTTTTAGCTAACAATGTACTTAAATTTACTGTTGTTGTTGTCTTTCCAACTCCACCCTTTTGATTTGCTACTGATATTACTTTTCCCATGTTTTTTCGTTCCTTTCTGTCGTATAAATTTATAAAATTTCTTTATTCTGTTTTGCTTATATAATAATATATAATAATTAAAAATATGTCAATGGATTTTTAATATTTTTATAAAAATTTTTTTATGAAATTAAAATAAAAAAAATACTCCACTTTTTTCGTGGAGCATTTCTTTATTTTATTGGTTCTTTGCTTGGTATTCCAGCTTTTCTTGGATAGCATTTCTTTGTGGAACATTTCTTTTCTATTATAATAATAGTTCTATTTATATCACTATCTGGTAAACAGAACTCTTCTATTTTGTCTATTTGACCACCTAATGTTTTTATTGCATTTTGTGCATTTTTTATTTCATCTTGTGCATCTCCGGCCTTCATACAAATTGCTTGTCCATTAATTTTCACTAATGGTATTAAATATTCTGACAAAGTCGATAAGTTTGCAACTGCTCTTGAAGTTGATATGTCAAATTTTTCTCTATATTTAATATCTTGTCCTAAATCCTCTGCCCTTGAATGAACAGTTTCTACATTTTCTAATTTTAATTCTTTTATTACTTCATTTAAAAAATTTAATCTTTTATTTAAAGAATCAACTAAAGTTATTTTTATATCTTTTCTTACTATACTTATTGGTATTCCAGGAAATCCTGCACCAGTACCTACATCAACTAAATTTTCATTATTTTTTAGATATTTATCTAATGTTAATGAATCAATAAAATGCTTTAAAATTATTTCATGTGGTTCAATTATGGCTGTTAGATTAATTTTTTCATTCCATGTTATTAACATTTCCATATATTTATAAAATTTATTTAATTGCTCCACAGTTAAATTGATGTTCAATTTACTTGATTTTTCTAGCATTTCCTCATAGAACTCTTCTCTTTCCATTATAAAATTCCTTTCTTTTATTTGTTTTTTGTTTGTAAATAAACAAGTAATACTGATATATCTGCAGGCGAAACACCTGATATTCTTGAAGCTTGTCCTATTGAATGTGGCTTATGTTTATTTAATTTTTGCCTTGCTTCTAAACTTATACCACTTATTTCGTTATAATCTATATTTTCAGGTAATAGTTTTCGTTCCATTTTCTTGAATTTTTCTACTTGTGATTCCTGCATTTTAATATATCCTTCATATTTTACCTGAATTTCTACTTCTTCTTTAACTTGTTCTGGTAAATCTTCTCTTTGATTATCTATTTCTCCAAGTAAATCATATGTAAGTTCAGCTCTTTTTAATAATTCTGATAGCTTTACACCTGTTGAAATTTCTGTAGTTCCATGTTTTTTCAAAAATTCATTTACATCATTTGTTGGCTTTATTATAGTATTTTCAAGTCTTTCCTTCTCTTTCTCTATTTTTTGTCTTTTTTCAATAAATTTATTATATCTTTCATCAGAAATCAAACCAATTTCATGTCCTTTTTCTGTTAATCTTAAATCTGCATTATCTTGCCTTAAAAGTAGTCTATATTCAGCTCTTGAAGTCATCATTCTATATGGTTCATTAGTTCCTTTTGTTACTATATCATCTATTAAAACACCTATATATGCTTCTGTTCTGTCTAAAATTAATGGTTCTTTTCCTTTTATTTTTTGTGTAGCATTTATTCCTGCCATTAATCCTTGACATGCAGCTTCTTCATATCCAGATGTACCATTTGTTTGTCCAGCAAAAAATAATCCATCTATTTTTTTGTATTCTAATGATAATTTTAAATCTGCTGGATCTATACAATCATATTCTATTGCATATGCAGGTCTTGTAAATTCAGCATTTTCTAATCCCGGGATTGTTCTATACATTTCTAATTGTACATCTTCTGGCAATGAAGAGCTCATTCCTTGGATATACATTTCATCTGTATCTATTCCAATTGGTTCAACAAAAACCTGATGTCTTGGTTTATCTGCAAATCTTACTACTTTATCTTCTATTGATGGACAATATCTAGGTCCTGTTCCCTCTATTGCACCAGCATATAATGGTGACCTATGTAAATTATCTCTTATTATTTTATGTGTTTTTTCATTTGTATATGTTAAATAACAGTCTACTTGATCGAAATTTTTCATTTTATCTTCAAAAGAAAATGGTATTATGTCAACATCACCTTTTTGAATTTCCATTTTTGAAAAATCTATACTTTTTCTATTTATTCTTGCTGGTGTACCAGTCTTGAATCTAACTAATTTTACTCCTATGTTTTTTAATGATTCAGATAACTTATTTGCTGGAAATACGCCATCTGGACCACTTTCTTGTGAAAAATCTCCTATAAATATTTTTCCTTTTAAATATGTTCCTGTTGCAACTATAATAGCTTTTACTTTATATATTGCTCCTACACTTGTTTCAATAGATTCTACTTTATTTTCTTTTAATGTTATGTTTACTATTTCAGCTTGTTTTATATATAAATTTTCTTGCTTTTCTAAAGTATGCTTCATCTCCATTTGATATCTTTTTCTATCAGCTTGTGCTCTCAATGAATGTACTGCTGGTCCTTTTGAAGTATTTAGCATTTTTATTTGTATCATTGTCTTATCTATGTTTTTTGCCATTTCCCCACCTAAAGCATCTATTTCTCTTACTAAATGCCCTTTTGAGCTTCCACCTATATGTGGATTACATGGCATATTAGCAACAGCTTCCAAGCTTATTGAAAATACTAATGTTTTCATTCCTAATCTTGCTGCTGCTAGAGCTGCCTCACAACCAGCATGTCCAGCACCTATTACAGCAATATCATATTCACCTGCATAATAACTCATTTTATTTTTCTTCCTTTCTTATCACATTTATTTTTTATATAGCTTTAATTTTATCTATTTTCGATTTTGAAGTATTTATTTGTTTTATTAATCAAGTTATATTATTATACAATAAAATTTGCTTATTTTTGATTTTAACGTCTCTTTTTTTATTTTCCTAAACAAAATTTTGAAAATATCTCATTAATTACATCATCTGTTACTACTTCTCCTGTTATTTCACCTAAATCTTCTAAAATTTCTTTTATATAAATTGTCGTTACATCTATAGGCATATTTAAATCCAATGCTTCTTTTGCTTTAAAAACATTTTGTATTGCTTTTTCAATTAAATTTTTATGTCTAATATTAGTTATAAGTACTTCATTATCTAAATTTATTTCATTTAGATTAAACATTTCTGCTATTTTCTCATATATATTTTCAATTCCATCTTTATTTAAAGCCGAAATTTTTAATATATTACTACTTACATCTGTTAATCTTTCATCATTTTCATTAATAACAGCCGATAAATCAGCTTTATTTAATAATATTATTGATTTTTTGTCTTTTATTAAATTTAAAATTTCTAAATCTTCTTCTGTTAAATCTTTTGAACTATCAAACAATGCTATTAATAAATCTGCATCTTTAGCTTCTTCTATAGATTTTTCTATTCCTATTTTTTCAACCTCATCTTTTGCTTTTCTAATTCCTGCTGTATCTATTAATTTCAAAGGAATTCCTTTTATATTAACAAATTCTTCAATAGTATCTCTTGTTGTTCCTTCTATATTTGTTACAATAGCTCTATTTTCATTTAAAATAGCATTAAGAAGTGATGATTTTCCAGCATTTGGTCTTCCTATAATTGCTGTTTTTATCCCACTCTTTATTATTTTTCCATTATCAAAAGATTCTCTAAGTATATTTAATTTATAATCAACAGATTCTAACATTTTCTTTATTTCTTGCTCTTGTACTTCAGGTGTGTCATACTCAGGATAATCAATTGAAACTTCTATATTAACTAATATATCAAGTATTTCTTGTTTTATTTCCCCTATTTTCTTTGATAATTGTCCTTCTAGTTGCTTTATTCCACTTTTGGCTTCTTTTTCTGATTTTGCATTTATTACATCAATTACTGATTCTGCCTGTGTTAAATCAATTCTTCCATTCAAAAATGCTCTCTTTGTAAACTCTCCTGGCTCAGCTAATTCAGCTCCATTTTTCAAACAAATTTCTAATATTTTTTTTACAACTACATTTCCACCATGAGAATTAATTTCACACATATTTTCAGTTGTATAGCTCTTTGGAGCTTTAAAATATGATACCAATACTTCATCAATTACTTCGTTTTCATCAATTATATGTCCATATTTCATGGTATATCCTTTAATTTCTTCTATATTGGTATTTTTTATTGGTTTGAAAATTTTTCCAATTATATCAAATGATTTTTCACCACTCATTCTAATTATACCAATTCCTCCAATTCCTGGGGCCGTAGATATAGATACTATTGTACTCATTTATATTCCTCCTTATAGTATTAAAAAAAATCAAAGTTCAATTTAATCATCTTTTGATTAAAATTGGAACTTTGACTTCCGATTTTATTATTTTTTTGATATTACTATTCTTCTTTTTGGTTCTTGTCCAATGCTTCTTGTCTCTACATTTGGATTGTTTTGTAATGCACTATGTATTATCTTTCTTTCATATGCTTGCATTGGTTCAAGTGTTATTAATTTACCTGTTTTTTCTACGATTTTTGCTTTTTTATTTGCTAAATCTTCAAGAGTTTTTATTCTTTTTTCTTTATAATTTTCAATATCTAGCCTTACTATTACTCTATTTTCTGATTTTTTATTTGAAATTGCTTTTAATATGTTTTCTAGTGCATATAAAGCCTCTCCTCTATATCCTATAAGATTACCTGTTTTTTCTCCATTTATATTAATATATAAGCATTTTTCTTTAATCTCAACAGAATATGTTATATCTTCTGATATTTTTGTTAAGAATTCTTCTAAAAATTTACTTACATTTTTTTTAGATTCTTCAAGTTCAGCTTCTGTTGTTTCTATTTCAAGCTTTTCTGGTATTTTTGCCTCTTTTTCTTTTAATTCAACTTTTACTATTTTAGGTGCTAATATATCAAAAAAGCTTTTTTTATTTTCCTCTAATACTTTTATTTCGACAAGTTCTTTTGGCAAATTCATTGCTTTTAGTCCTTTTTCTATTGCTTCTGCTGTTGTTTTTCCTTCAGAAATTATAGTTTTTGCCATTTTTATTCCTCCTCATCTTTTAATAGCTTATTTAATGTTAATTTTTCTACAATCATTAATAAACTATTCATTAACCAATATAATGCTAGTCCTAATGGAGCTACAAGAGCTATCATTACATACATTATTGGAAAAACTAGATTCATATTTTTGTTCATTTGCTCTACTGGATCAAATTCTTCTTCATCTTTTTTCTCACTCTCAACTTTAGGCATTGTTGAATTTGCTATTCTCATTGATAAAACTGATATTAGTACATATAATACTGGTATAATATATGATTTCCAATCTCCACCTTTTGTAGGCACTTGAGCTAAATTTAGTCCGAAAAAATCCATATTTATATATAAATTATCTAATTCTTCTTGGTTTATTTCAGATAAATCAATTTTTTCTTCTTCGTTGTCATTTTGTTGTTCTTCTTGTTTATTTTCTAATGTTTTAATATTTTCTATTTCTCTTATTAAATCAATTTCTGGATATCCACTATTAGAATCACTTAATTCTTCTTGTTTCATTATTTGTGTATATTTTTCTATTACATTATTATCTACTTTTTTCATGTATGTTAATGGTGATTTTACTAAGAAAAATACTGAAAATAACAATACTATTTGAACTATTGCACTTAAACATCCACTTAATGGATTCATATTTTCAGATTTGTAAAGTGCCATTGTTTCTTCATTTAATTTTTCTGGATTATTTTTATATTTTACTTGTAATTCTTTTAGTTTAGCATTTAATTTTGTTGATTTTTTCATAGCTTTTTGTTGTTTTATTGATATTGGTATCATCAATATTTTTACTAAAATTGAAAAAACAATTATTGCTAACCCGTAATTCCCTATTATATTATAAATAAAATTTAAAACATATCCAAAAATATTTGCAAAAAATGATATCATACTTACCCCTTTCTATTTTAATGGATCATATCCTCCTTTAGAAAAAGGATTACATCTTAATATCCTATAAATTCCTAATATACAGCCTTTTATAACTCCATATTTTTCTATTGCTTGTTTTGTATATTCTGAACATGTTGGGTAATATTTGCATCTTATATTTCTATTTTCTAAAATTTTTGATATATTTTTTTGATAAAATTCAATTAAATATATACATACTTTTTTCATTAAATTTCTTCTTCTTTTAAAATTTTTGCTTTTTCAAAACATTTCTGCATTGATTCAAAAACATTTGCAAATTTTATGTCATTTATATTAAAATTCTTTTTAATTAAAATTATTATATTATTTCCTTGTATTAGCTGTGGTTCTAACTTTCTATATGATTCTCTTATTAATCTTTTTGCTTTGTTTCTTTGGAAAGCTTTTCCATTTTTAATTCCTATTGCAATTCCTAAAAGGTTGCAATTTTTATTATTTTTTTGTATAACAACTTCAATTTCATTATTACTATAAAATTTGCCTCTTGTTAAAACATTTTTGAATTCATAATTCTTTTTTAACATTTCCATTTTTTTCATATTCTCCCCTATCCCTTTTAATAAGGTTTTTTTGGGTAAAACTAGCAAAAATTTGCTTTTATGATGTATAAAAACTAAAGGCGATCTACCTTTAGCTTTTGCTAATTTATAGAGTTTTTCTATAAATTTTATACATTATGCACAGATTTTCTTTCTACCTTTTGCTCTTCTTGCTTTTAATATATTTCTTCCTGATCTTGTTGACATTCTTTTCATAAATCCGTGTTCTTTATTTCTTTGTCTGTTTTTTGGTTGAAATGTTCTTTTCATAAAATTGCACCTCCTACTAAAATGTTTATATATAAATTCCTTTTGGAAATTTTTGCTATAAAATAACAAGTAGTTCGATTATACATCATAAACAGCAGTTTTGTCAATACTTTTTACAAAAATAAAATTTTTTTCAAATTTGATTTTTTTGTCTTGCTTTTTGAAAAAAAATATTGTATAAAATTAAAAAATTTGTAATTTTTTTGTAATATTTTTGTAATATTTATGATTTTTCCACAGGATTTTTCATAATTATCCACAATTTTTTTATAATTATCCACAATTAGCTTGACGAATCGTGTAATATTTTGATATTATATGAAAAAAGAAAGATAGGGGATTTAACAAAATAATTTTGTAAAAAATTGTTCGTAAAAAACTCGCTTTTTATTACATAAATATTACAAAGTTATCCACACATGTGGAAAACTTTGTGGATAACTTTATGATTTTATTTTTTGAAAGGATGTTTTAATATGCAAATTGAAAAAGACGAACTATTTAAGCAAGCAAAAGACTTATTAAAAGAAGAAGTAACTCAAATTGCATATGATACTTGGTTAAAACCACTTGAATTAACAGAAATGACTGAGGATCATATAGTCTTTAAAGCCAATTCTGAATATCATCGTGATTTAGTAAAAACACGATATGCAGATTTAATTCTTAATACTTTGAAATATCTAACAAATAGGGAATGGACATTTTCAGTAATATTTGATGACCCAAAAA
>CAKPPL010000005.1 GCA_934177555.1 uncultured Clostridia bacterium | reverse complement strand
TAGAACACAGACTCACAATAATAAAAGAGTATTCGGTGGCAAAACTTGAAATGGATTTGTAATTGTAAAAAGTTTGGACAAGTATGAACAAAGATACAAAATTGTATCAGCAATTATAGTAGCAAATATGCTAATTACAAGACCACCTATGAAACGAAGCAAACGACCGACGGTTTCTGCTTACATAGGTGTAATAATTCTATTTTTTATAAATGGGATTATTACACCTTTTCACTTTAGCTCACTTCCTCTGGTTTCTACTTTGTTTAGCTAAAGTGAATTTAATAAAAATTGTGCCAAGCAGATTTTTATTAAATAGCCTAAAAATGCTTTAGCTTTTTTAGGGTTGGGTTATAGGGTTTACCCTGCCACACTTACACTTTTTGCCACTAGGCTAAAAAAGTGTTGTAGTGTGTTACAACACAATCAAAAATTGAACAAATATCAAAATTAGCATAGTGTTATTGGCTTTGCTAAGAAAGGAGGAATACCTATATGAGTTATGCAATAATTAGAAATGCAAAATACAAAAGAGAAAATTTAAAAGGAATATATAGACACAACGAAAGGAAGAATAAAAACTATTCTAATAAAAATATAAATGAAGAGTTATCATACCTTAATTATTCATTAAAAGATTGTAATTATTCATATGAAAAAGAATTTGATTTACTTAAAGAAAAATATAATTTAAAAGGACAAATAAAAACAGTAAGCAATATTGCTTGTGAATACATTATTACATCTGATAAAGCATTTTTTGATAATATTGGAGAAGAAGAAACAAAAAGATATTTTGAAACTGCATATAAATTTGTTTGTGAATATAAAAGTTTAGGAGAACAATATATTTTATCTGCAAAAGTACATATGGATGAAGAAAGTCCACATATGCATTTGGTTTTCATTCCAGTTATTCATACAAAAGATAAAAAAGGTAATAATATTGATAAAATTGCTTGTAGTGAATTTTGGAAAGAAAAAGACAGTTATAGGCAACTACAAGATGCATTTTATAATTACATGGTATCAAATAATTTTGAATTAGAACGAGGAAATCCAAGTGAAAGAGTACATTTATCAGTTGAAGATTATAAAAAAATTACAAATTTTGAAAATTCTAAAACTGTTCTTCAAGATATAAAATTAGAATTACCTGATATCCCAGATATAAGGAGTTTTGAAAAGTTAATGAGAAATAGAGATGGGAAAATACAAGAATTAGTGATTGCGCCAAAAGATAAAATGATAAAAGATTTACAAGAACAAAATACATTATTAACTTTTACATTAGAAAGTCAAGTAAAAACAGTTGAAAGAGCATTAAAATATGAAAAAGAACGAAAATTTATCTTATCTGAAAATAGAGAATTAAAAGATAAATGCAAAAATATGAAAAATGATTACTATGTTAAACTTGAAGAAGAAACTAAAAGAATTGAAAATAAATATGAGAATAAGATTTTTAATTTAGAGAGTGAAAATAATTATTTAAGAAAGATTGTAAATACATTAAAACAAACATTAGAAAAAGTGTTTATTTGGATTGCTAATAAATTGTCGGTATCTGAAGAAGATGAATTAATACGAAAGTTTGAATTAGATACAGATACTTACATAGAGCCAGAAAAACAAATTGAATACGAAGAAGAATTGGAAGATTATATAGAATTTTAAGGGAGTATTCGGATTAAATTCCAAATACTCCCTCGTGAGTTTGATGCTTTAACTGTTGCCCAAATCCAATGATGACCAAAACTTTCTCATTTCTTCGAGATGTTTTTCGTCATCTTTTTGGAAAGCTCCTTCTTCTTCAGCAGTTTTCATTGTCTTGTCAAATTCGTCGTCCAAGTTTTTTCGCAACTTCTTAAAATCGAGAGAAGAAATATGTCCATATTCTTCAAACTTAATTCTTTTCCATTCTTCACAAATCTTGTGATATGTGGGACCATAATGGTTAAAATCAAGAAGTCTGAAATGATATCTTGTAATGCCTTCGATCACTGCTTTGAGATATTTTTGGCGTACCTTGTTGGCTTCCTCTGATACATCAGCCAATGCATTATAGCAGAAATTAACTGCATCCGCATCAGTAGGCTCCTGATGTGAGCCAAATTCTTTCTTGGTTTCCAAATTTGCAAAGCAATTAAGAATAGCAATCTGAATTTCCTGTGCATACTTTTCAGGAAATTTAGGTTGATTGCAAACTCTGACAAGTTCGGTAGCAGAAGCAATCCAATTATAGTCAGATTGGCTATCTTTCATTACCCGTTCATAGAGCTTCTTGGCAGTCAGCGAGTGTTCATCGCCTCTCCATCCTGTAATGGTGTACCTCTTTTCAAACAAACTCATAGTTTTTCCTCCTTTTATACTTTTATTGTTGCTAATGACCAAATATGTAAAACTAAAAAGTTAGAGGAAGCTCCTCTCACTAATTAGTGAAAAAAGAATTATCGACACAGGACATTTCTATATCATTGGGTATTATACCATAAATCAACATAATTATCAATGATTACAGCCATTATTTACTAACTTAATTTAGAATTTAAGATTATCCTCTTTGGATTATTTCAAAGTTAGCTTTTATATTTCCTTTTAAATTAGAAGATAAGATAGCATCTTCTGAGATTTGTATAAGGTTCAAAACCTCATCTTCGCTCATTAAGTACATTGAAATAAGATGAAAATAAAATTCTGCATTATGAAGTTCCATAATCTTTTTATTATGATTTTTTTTAGAAAAGCTAATACTATTGTCTAATTGCTTTTTATAGGTATAACCATTGTTTTCTAATTTTTGTATTATATATGCTGGATTAAATATAGTAAAAATAATTTTTCTTTGAAATATAATATCTTTTAATATATTAAGATTTAGATTCCACATTGCAAGAGGCACATTACCAAAGTGACAAATTAAAGGAAGTTCTGACATGTATATATAATTATACTTACTATCTTTAATTATTATTTTATTTACTTCTTCTAAATCAAAATTTATTTCAACATTTTGTTTATTCTTTTTATTAGACGAGATATTTTCAGATAGTTTTTTATTATCATTTATAAAACATGCTATTACTAGACTGTTACAAACTTTTTCTACATACGCTCCTCTACTTTTTGATTTTTTGCAAATTTTTTCGAGTTCTTTATAATAATACATTGCTTTTCTATCTTCTAATTTTCTTATATCTTGTTTATCTTTTGAAAACATATTTTCCATATTTTTTATTTGTCTTTCCAGTCTTTCTATAACATAATTAGGGAAACCTTCATGATTTTTAATTTCACTATTGAACTTTAGCTCTGATTGTTTTCCATTTGGTGCATATAATAAAGCATCTTCAGTAAAATTAATTTTAGATATAAAATCTACAGATATTCCTAATTTATTTCCCTCTTGTTTAGATTTTAATTCTCCTATAGCAACTATTCTACTATTCTGTGGAGAATATAAACTAATATCTCCAATATTTAAAAAATTGCAAATTCCATGATAAAGTACAATACATCCATTTAATACTGCAGTATTATTTATAAATGTTAATTCTGCTTTAGTCCCTAATCCTTTTGCCATATGTGTTACTCTTGGATTCTTACTATGTTTTTTTATTAAGTCCATATCCTTATTATAAAAAACATATATAAAACCATCGCCTACACATTTACCAATACTTATTACTTTATTTATAAATTCTTTATATTCTTTTAGTTTTTTCATTCTTTTTTTAAACCATTCAATTTTGTATCTATTTTTATTCTTTATTAAGTATTGTTCTTCTTCACAAACTTTATAATATATTTCTTCCTCTTTATAAATTGCATTTGCAAGCTTGGGCTGAAAACTAAATAATTCATCTATATTAAAATTAGATGTACGAAAATCTTTAAAAATTTTCCAACATTCCAAATATTCTTTTTCAACTTTATCTGTTACTTTAATTATTTCATTTTTCGATATAAGTTTCATTTACTTTTACTCCTACTCTTATACACATTTGCTTGGTTTCTACATTGAGGTGTATCATATTCAGCCCTTACATTTTCTGCTATAAATAATTTACCACAATGCTTACAAATTCTTAAAGGTTGGTTTTTATCGCATATTTTTACTAAAAGAATAGTATCTAGTGCAGATGCAAGAGAGTTAAATACCCATTGCAATGAAAAATGTGTATCTCCTGCTTTTGCATTAATAGTAATATTTCTTGCTTTAAAAAAGTCCAATCCTTTAAATGTTCTTTCTATATATGGTGTTTCAAAATCAAATGTATATGCTCCAATAAATTGATTATAAACTCTATTTGCAATAATTCCTATATCTTCAATTTTTTCGGCATAATATTTTGAAAAAGGAATACTAAATTCACGACTCCCACCCCAAAACACTTCTTCATCTGTTGTTTCTTCATTTCTTATAGCAGTAATATCATTTCCTTTAAATTTAAACTTTTCTTTTAAATCAAAAGGAAAGAAATATTCTAAATATTCTTTTCTGTCCCATATTTCTTCCATACCTAAGTCATTATTGCTATTTAAAAATATTTTTTCACTAGATATATAATTAAAATTTAATGGCATATAAGAAATAATACCTATTAATCCATAATTCTTAACAAATTCTAGTATCATATCTTTTACTTTAAATTTTTCAAATTCAAATGCTTTACCTATATTGATATAATCCATTATCATTTGATCTGCTACCTCTGATATTTTATATTTAATAGGTTTTGCATTTTTTTTTGGAACAATATATTCATCTCCAAAATGTGCTTTTTTAGTTGTATATTCGCTATATTTAATCCATTCTGTACTAAATTCTGTAACTAAATCTTTATTCATTTTCTACACTCCCAAAAAAATTTTTAAATTTTCGCAATGTAATACTTGACATTTTTAAACTATTACATTATAACGCTAATAGTTAAATTAAAATAACTATTACACATATTATACAAACTATTTTAAAAATAGTCAAGCTCTTAAGTAAAATTTATGTGTAATAGTATTACTGTATCTAAAATCTGTAGGCAGATTTTTCACCAAAGAAAGGAGGTTTTGATATGGCAGATACACAAGAAATTATTACAAAATTCTATGATTTACATGAAAAACCAAGTGTTATTGCAAAAGAATTAAATGTTAATCCATCATATGTAACAAAAATAATTCAAAAAGATGACAGATATATTTCAGAGAAAGAATATAGAACTAAAATCAGTAAAGAAAATCGTAAGAAATCTAAATGTGAATGGATTAGAAAAAAAAGACATAATGATAAACAACTTGATGAATATGTAAAATTACAACATAATCAAGCAAGTAAAGAATTATCGTACTCATCTGAAATGTCAGATTTAGCATTTGCCAAATGGAATAGACAAATGTTTAGATATGATAAACATTTAAGTGATTTAGTATTAAGAAAAGGATTTAAATATGCTTGCGATGTACCTAAAAGAGTTAGTAATATTATAAATCCTGTTCAAAGGAGAGTCATATGTTAATTAAATATATTTTTATAAGACCCAAAAGGGCTTTATTACGAAGAAAAAATGAAATTTTTTCGCAGTAAAAAGAAAAGTTACCATTAAAAGTCTGTGCGAAGCACTAGACAACTGGAACTTTTCTTATTTTTTTTGCACAAATACAAGCCCTTTTGAATATGAATTAATATAGCAGGAGTATTGGAACTCTTGCAAAAGGAGGAACTTGTTATGTGTGAAAAGATAAATTTTAATGTTATTGAAAAAAATAAATATGACAATATTGATGATATTACAAAGTTTATAAACAATATTGTCAATAAATTAATTGTAAATGAATTTGCGAAGAGCGTTGATTAAAACTACTTGTTATTGTATAATGAGGTTGTACAAAATGAGTAGTTTACCGATTGGAGGGTAAACTTATGAGAGTGGCAATTTATTGTAGGCTTTCTCGTGAAGATGATGATAAACTTCATGAAAACGATGAAAGCGAAAGTATCCAAAATCAAAAATCTATGCTAATTAATTATGCAATAGAAAGGAGTTGGGATATTTATAACATTTACTGTGATGAAGACTATTCTGGAATCGACAGTGAACGACCTGAATTTAATAAACTATTAGAAGATGCTAAAAACCATAAATTTGATATTGTGCTTTGTAAAACACAAAGTAGATTTACTCGTGATATGGAAATTGTTGAAAGATACCTTCATAATAAATTTATAGAGTGGAATATTAGATTTGTTAGCCTTGTAGATCATGTTGATACATTAGATAAAGGAAATAAAAAGTCAAGGCAAATTAATGGTTTAGTTAATGAGTGGTATTTAGAGGATTTATCTGAAAACATTAGAAAAACATTTGATAGCAAAAGAAAGCAAGGATTACATATTGGCTCTTTTGTATGTTATGGTTATAAAAGAAATCCTGAAAACAAAAATAAACTTATTATAGATGAAGAAGTAGCTGATGTGATTAGATTAATCTTTAATTTATATGAGCAAGGAAATGGTGTTACGAAAATTGCTCAAATTTTAAATGATAAAGGTATTTTAACACCTACCAAATATAAACAATCACAAGGAATTAATTTTAAAAACCAAGGCAAAAACATTGATTATTGGTGTGAATCTACTGTTAGTAAGATATTAAAAAATGAAGTTTATATTGGTAATTTAGTACAGGGTTATAATAAGAAAGTAAGCTATAAATCTAAACAAATGAAAAATCAACCTAAATCGGAATGGATTATTGTAGAAAATACTCACGAGCCTATTATAACTAAAGAGCAATTTTACAAAGTTCAAGAAATCTTTAAAAGCAAAACTAGAAGATGTAAAAATGGTGAAGTTCATTTATTTGCTAATAAACTTGTATGTTTAGATTGTGGCACAAAACTTTATAAATGCAAAAATGATAGAGGTTACATCTACTTTTCTTGTAAAAGCTCTAAAAAGCTATATGATACTTGCACCCCACATTCTATTGGGTATGAAAATTTAAAAGCATTAGTAACTGAAAAAATAAGAGAAAAGATTTTAGCATTTTATAACTTTGATAATATATCAGATGATTTATTTGTATCAAATGATAATTTGAACAAAGCTAAATTATTACAAAAAAAGGTTGAACTTCTTTCCAAGGAAAAGGAAGATATAAACAAAGCAATAAAAGAACTTTACTTAAATAAAGTAAGTGGCAAAGTTCCAGAAGATGTATTTGAAGATTTAAACACCTCTTTCCTAACAGATAAATCAGCAAAACAAAATGAATTAGCAAAAGTACAAAATGATTTATCTAATTTAAAAGAAAAAGAATTAAACAGTAAATTTATAAAAGAACAAAAAGAAAAAATAATAAATCACTTTAAGGATTTTAAAGAACTCAACTATGATATTGTTAATAGTTTTATAGATTATATTGAGATTGGAGAAAAAGACCAAAAGAAAAAAACGCAAGATGTCATTATTCATTGGAATTTTTAAAAAATGATAGTAATTTAAACTAATTTGTGCTATACTATTATTAGAATTTTTAAAGAAAGGATAGTGAAAATTATGATTAATGAAAAACAAGAGATTCTCGCAACAATAAATACTTTACCTGATGATACTACTTGGGATGATGCAATTTATACTTTATATCTACATTCAAAATTACAAAAAAGCCAAGATGATATTAAGCATGGTAGAGTAATGACTATTGAAGAATCTAAAGAAAGGATGAGAAAAAAATATGCAAGTTTTGATGTCAAATGAGGCACATCAAGATATAGATTCTATTTTTGAATATATATCGCGTGACTCTGTTAAATATGCAAACGAAACTTCAGAAAATATTTATTCTCGTATATATGAACTAGAAAATGCTCCTTATTTAGGTAGATATGTTCCTGAACTTTCGGACAAGCATTTTAGAGAACTTATTTATAAAAGTTATCGAATAGTTTATGATGTTTCTGAAGATTCAAATACCGTTTACATACATTTTGTCATTCATGGCAAAAGAAATTTTAAATCATATTATAAATCTTACATTAAAAATAATTTTTAATTCAAATTATTATTAAATTCTTTTAGGATATATTCCAAACCCACCCCATGGTCTGTATAATATGCCCCTAATCCTGCAGCTTCTATTTCTTCTATTGAAGCATTTTTAGTTAATTGATGCACTATTGAACCTACCATTTCAAGGTGTCCGTAATTCTTCTGTTCCGTATATCATTTAATATTGCTTTTGATTTTTGATCAGGCATACCAAATCTTTGAGATAAATATCTAAGTGATGCAGCAAGTTCACCATCTGGTCCACCATATTGACTAATAATAACCTTTGCAAGTCGTGCATCAGTACACTTAATATTAACAGGATATTCTAAAATTTTATTATATGTCCACATTTTATAACATTCCTCCTTCCCAAGGCCATGGTTCTTCAAGCCATCTCCATTTATTACATGGGAATTGAATAGTTAAAGGCCCATAAACTTTTTGATACTTATCAGTTAATTCTCTATATTCTTTACAATATTTTCTATGCAAACAAATTGCTTTTTCATCTTCTGGATGTGTATCTAAATATAATCCTAATTCTATTATTGCAAAATTTAAACATTTTATATTTTCAAGCATTTCACTTCTTGTTGCAGATTGATTGCAATTACAATTTCTATTTTCCTCTATTTCATTTAGCATTATTACATCCCTCCCCTATTGTATTTGTTGCTTCAAGATACTCTAAAGTTCTCATAGATTGACAAGGCATATAAGGACTAACTAGTTCTGGAAAAATAGTTCCCATTTTTAAACCAACACATGGTTTAAACGTTTTATCCATATATTGCCATGGAACATAACTTTGAGCTAACATTGGATTTTCAGGAAATACACTCATTTCATAATCTTCGTCAAATCCACATTCACATTCATTTGTATCACATTCTTCATACTCACATGGACAAACATTATCACATTTGTCTTCTAAAACACTACTATTATTAGAAGTACATGTTGTATCATTATTCATGCAATAACATCTTTGATATCTACGTCTAAACATTTTTATCCTCCTTTTTTGTTATATATATTACATAATATGACATCAATATATTTTTGGTTACAAAAAAAGAACAGATAAAATCTGTTCTATACTGCAAAATTTATCCCTCTTGCAACAATATCTTTCATATTTTCTATTAATTCATCTATTTCTTTTGGTGTTACTATCATATTATATTCACCAACATTTAGTGCTTCTTTAACTTCTTCATATTTATCATTTTGTTGCAATCTGTTTAAATAGTCATTTGATTCTGCCTTTTCTTGTAATTGACTAATAAATATATCAATTCCATCTGAAACAAGTGTTGCAAGTTCTACAACTGTTGGTATTCCTATTGCTACAACTGGTATGCCCAAAGTTTTTTCACTAATTTCTTGTCTAGTATTTCCTACTCCGGCTCCTGGAATTATCCCTGTATCTGAAATTTGAATAGTACTACTTATTCTCTCTATACTTCTTGAAGCTAATGCATCAATTACTATTATTAATTTTGGTCTTACATTGTCTACAATACCTTTTAAAATTTCAACTGTTTCTATTCCAGTTGTACCTAAAACTCCTGGTGATATTGCACTAACAGCTCTTGTTCCTTCTTCTACATATTGTGGTAAATAGTTTATAATATGTCTTGTAATATCTATTTCATTGATTACTTTTGGTCCTAATGCATCTGGTGTAACATATATATTTCCTAATCCTACAACTAATATTTCACCTTGTTTATCTGTATGTGAATCTATAATTCTAGTTAGTTCATTTGATAACGTGTCAGACGCTTTTTGAATTTCATCTTCTCCTGCTAATTTTAATTTTTTTATATCTATTGTAACATAATTACCTTTTGGCTTTCCTAAAGCCTGTTCTCCTTCTTCAGTTTCAATCATAACTCTTGATACCTTTATGTTGTTATCTATATTCTCTTCTGTACTACTTACCCCATTAACCTGTTTTAATTTATTTGCTTTTTGATATACATCTTTTCTTTCTAATGCTAAATCTGTTCTAAAGTTATACATATTTCTCCTCTCTATAAGGATTTACCTTAAATACTATTTATTATAGTATTTCTCGTTTTTATAAATTTATGTATAGCTTGAAAAGACTATTTATAATTTTTTCTTCTGATAATTGACTTTCTTTGTTTTCATTTATAAATATTAAAGTTTTATCATCATCTTTGAAATATTCATATATTTGTAAATAATCCATATCTTCAAAATTATAATCTAAAATTTCTCCACTAACATCATCTACAATATAACATGTGCTAGAAATTCTAATCATATAAAGTTTTTTACCTGTAATCATTTTTTCTAATTTTAAATCATTATCATTTTGTTTAGTTTTATTAGTTATTCTTAAATATCCATCATTATCTATTTTGTATTCTGATTGAGTATAATTTTTTAAGCTTTTTAATACTTTTTCTCTATCTTTTTCATATATCCATATTCCTGCATATTTAGGATGGTTATTAGATATAATTTCATCTAATTCAGAAATGTCTGGTCTTTCACCTTTTATCATGCCACAAAATGCTACTTTATACTTTATATTTGGTTTTACAACTGCTACTTTAGTACCATAATCTTCTTGTATTTCATATAATTCAGCATTTCCTGTTACTCCTGTAGTTTTTTGCACTTCATTTACTTGCATTTTTTCTTCTTCTGTCATTTCTTTTTGTGTTTCTATTTCTTTTATTTCTTGCTTATTTTCATCAATAGCATTTTCTTTTTTTCTAGAAAATGCTATTATGATTACTGAAATTACTATAAAAATGATAACACAAATCAAAAATATAATTATCTTTTTTTTGTTCATTTTTATGAAATTACCTTTCTTATAAATTTTTTAACATGTTTAATGTTGCCTGTATATATCTATTTGAAAAATCTTTATCTATCACAGATTGATGTCCATACACTCCACTATGTGGTAATTCTATTAATGCTGTTCTTGCTGCTCTTGAAGTTGATCCTAAATACACTCTTGCCCAATTTATCATATATTGTGTTCCATATCTTCCAACAGATTTTTTATTATTCTCTGGAAAATAGTCTTCATAATATGAACAAATACCTGCATCTCCAATTAGTTGTTGCGTCCAACCATGTAAATCAACTAAAACTGTCTGTCCATTTTGTGATTTATTTTGTATAAAGAAATCTCTTAACGCTTTTGCTTCATATGCTTGGAAGCCTGCTGTACCATTATAATTTCTATCACTATCTGTATATGATTCATATGTTCTTCCTATTTGCCAACATCTATTTAAGTCTATCCCTTTGTTTCCTGGTGCTTGACTATATAATGTTGTTCTTCCAGGGCCATTATGTGTTGTTCCATCAGTTATACCATCCAAGTTTACTCCTGGGAAAATATATATTGTCCATTTTTCTGCTAAATCATAATCTTTTGTAGATACTAATTTATTGTAAAATTGGTTTGCTATATTTATTAATTCTTGTCCATCTCTATCCCACAAATCTTCATATCCATGTATTGCAAATGTTGCAAAAAATACATTTTCTCCATTTCCAAATTTGAAATATTTTAAGTCTGATCCACCTCTATTAGCTACTTTTAATCCTGTTTTTCCATAAACACCTTGTCTGCAGTCTATTTTTTTGCGAACTATCGAATTTCTTGTATCAACATGTAATACATTGTTTTCTTTATCTAAATATTTTATTTCTAATTTTGCATTTTCTCCTATTGGTATATTTGATAAATTAAGAATTGCTTCATAACCTGGCTTAGGATTATTTTCTTCTCCTCCAAAACCTTTTATTGCTTCTAATACATCTTTTCTCTCTGTTCTATTTATTTGCCCTGTATATAATTCATTATTAATATATATTTGTATCTGAGCATTTTTTATATTTGTCATCATCCAACCTTTTAACTTTATCTCACCTTG
The DNA here is from genome assembly GCA_934177555.1 of uncultured Clostridia bacterium. GTDB lineage: Bacteria > Bacillota > Clostridia > TANB77 > CAG-508 > CAG-269. Next base: position 11,741 of record CAKPPL010000005.1, on the reverse strand, counting down.
TTCTATATTCTGTGGAAATACTGTATCTACATATGTTTTTATTTTATCTCCTATTTTAGGGATTATTTTTATTTCTATTGCCTCCAACTTTAGATTTTTTCCAGTTGTTCCTGATTCTTCCCCATCATATGCCCAATCTTGCCAACCTCTGCCTTGTATATATGTTCTATATTGTACTGAATATTCTTCTGTTCCTTCTAATTTTATTTTTATTGCTTCTATTTTTAGATTTCTTCCGGTTGTTCCTGATTCTTCTCCATCTGATTTCCACTCTTTTTCCCAACCAATGTCTTGTATATGTGTCTTGTATTTTATGCTAACACCTTCTGGCATATTTTTTCCAATTATTTTCATTGCTTCTATTTTTAAGCCTTTTTGCTCAATTCCTGCAGTATCTCCATTCCCTCTATATCCTTGCCATCCTATGTCTTGAACATGTGCTCTATATCTTATTGAAAATTCTTTGCTATCTTGTTCTACTATTTTTATTTCTATTGCTTCTAATCTTTTATTTTGACCTGTTGTTCCTGCAATCTCTCCATCTTTTTTCCAATCTTGCCAGCCTTGGCCTTGTACAAAAACTCTATATATTATAGAATATTTATCTATATCATAATTTTCTTCTAATTTTATTTTTATTGCTTCTATTTTTAAATTTTTTCCTGTTGTTCCTGATAACATACCATTTGTTTTCCAAGTATTTTCCCATCCTATGTTTTGAATATGTGTTTGATATGCTATATTAATATTTGTTACATTTGTTAATTCTATTTTTATTCCTTCTACTTTTAGTCCTCTATTTACAACTCCTGCTGTATCACCATCATTAAAATATTGTTGCCACCCTATGTCTTGAACATGTGATTGATACATTACTGAAATTTCATCCTTTGGAACTATTCTTATTTGAATTGCTTCTATTTTTAGTCTTCTTCCTATTGCACCTGATATATCTCCATCTCTTTTCCATTCTGTCCATGCTAAGTCTTGAACATGAGTTCTATATTCAACTGAATATTTTTCTGTTCCTATTAATTTAATTTTTATTCCTTCCATTCTTTTATTTTTTCCAACAGAACCTGAGATTTCACCATTACTTTTCCATTCTTCCCATCCTTCATCTTCAATGTATGATTGATATTGTACTTCTACATCTTCTGGTGCATCTATTAATTTTATTTTAATTGCCTCATTTTTCAAATTTTTTCCAGTTGTTCCTGATTCTTGTCCATTTACTTTTGAAAAATCTTTTTCCCATGCTTTATCTTGAACATGTGAACTATATGCTATTGAAAATATTTTTTCTTCATCTGTATCTTGCACATTATCTTCATTTTCTGCATAATTAATATTGCTTATAAAAGTAATACTTAAAATTATTGAAATTAATGTTACTATTAATAATTTTTTATTTTTCATTTGACATCTTCCTTTTCTTTTTCTTTTACATATATTTTACAATTTAACTCTTGAAAAAGTTACATATCCTATTATAGGAAAATGAAATAATACTATTTCTTTAATCATTTTCTTAAATTGATTTTTTCCTGCTAAAATTTTAAAGTATTTCATTATATGTAAATTTATCTTTTTGGATTTTAATATGTTCTCATAATATATTTTAGCTTCTGCCATAAACAATATATTCTTATCATCTTTAGCATATTGTCTGCACATTAATATTCCATCCAAATACGCTCTTCTTATCGCATCTTCTCTATATTTTAAATATGAATCATATCCTTCTCCATGCTCTTTTTTCCATCTTATTATATTTTGATTTAGATTCCTTCCTCCAAATACATTGTCAGTATGTAATCTATAATCAAATAGTGGTTCTTCTATATAATCCATTCCTCTTTTTTCATTTGCAATAAATGCTGCAAGCCAATCATGTGCTATAACTCTTTTTTTAAATGGTATCATATTGTTTCTTACTTCTTTGGTAATCATTTGTGAGCAACCTATTCCTACACAACGTGATATTGCAAGCTTGCTTTTTCCTTTTACTAATGGAACATTTTTATATTTAAAATAATTTTCTTTTATTACATCTCCTTGACTATTTATTTGCCTACAATTACAATATACCATATCTATATTTTCTTCATACATTTTTTTCAAACATTTTTCTACTTTGTCTTCATGCCACACATCATCATGATCTGAAAACATGACATATCTTGCTTTTGATTTTTTTAATAAAAATTCAAAATTTTTGTTATATCCTAAGTTTATTGGTTGTATATATACTTTTATTCTTTCATCTTTTTTTTCGTATTTTCTTAGAATTGTTTCTATATTAGGATTTGTAGATTTATCATCACTTATATATATTTTTATATTTTTGTGCGTTTGATTTATTATGCTTTCTATTTGCATTTTTAAGTATTCTTCTTTTGTGTTATATGTTGTAATTAATATGTCTACTAATTCTTCCAATTTTTCTCTTCCTTTTCTAAATTTTTTTTCATTATATCATTGTTTGTTACATATTTCTACATTTTTTATTAATATTTTAATTTCCTTAAATTTTTATGATAAATTTTAACAATTTGAATAAATTTAATATAATTGTAAATATTACTAATATGGAAATCAAAAATATTTTTAATAACTTATTTAAATATAATAGTAATGATATTTACAATTTTTCTATTTCAAACAATCAAAATAACAATACCCAATTACCAGAAGAACAAAATTTAAGTATCTCTACAAACATATCAGAAAATTTAGAATATCTAAAAAGCAAATACAATACCTTATTAAGTAATGATATAATAATAAGAGAATTCAATATGCCTGCTTTAAGTCAAAATTACAAATGTTTTATAATATATATAGATGGGTTAGTAGATTCAATTTCAATAAATGACTTTATTTTGCAAGCATTAATGTTAAGAAAACACAAATTTAATGCAAATTTTGAAAATAATTTACTAGGATATGTTGACTCTTGTTTACTACCACAAAATAGTGTAGAAAAAGTTGAACAATTTAAAGATGTATTTTCAGGAATAAATATGGGAAACTGCTTACTTTTTGTAGATACACTTAATATTGCATTTGATATAGATGTAAAAAAATATGAGCAAAGAAGTGTTAACTCTCCTGAAAATGAAGTAATAATAAAAGGTCCTCAAGAAGCTTTTGTAGAAAACTACAGAACAAATACATCTTTATTAAGACGTATAATTAATAATGAAAATTTAGTCATAGAAACTATACCTGTTGGAAATATTACTCAAACAAAATGTGGTGTATGTTATATGCAAAACATTGCAAATGCAGATTTAGTTTCAGAAGTAAAATATAGATTAAGTAGCTTAGATATAGACTCATTATTATCAACTGGTCAACTAGAACAGCTTATAGAGGAAGATGAAGGTTTTGGAATTCCACAAGTTCTTTCTACTGAAAGACCTGATAAATGTTGTAAATATTTACTTCAAGGAAGAGTTATTGTTTTAGTAAATGGTAATCCATATTCTTTAATTATGCCAGCAACAATAGAGGACTTTTTATTTTCACCAGAAGATACTAATTTAAGACCATTATTTACTAATTTTTTACGTGGTATTCGTATTATAGCTGCATTTATTACTTTACTTTTACCTGGAATTTATATAGCTACAACAAATTTTCATCAAGAACTATTGCCTACTGAATTATTATTCTCTATATTATCAGCTAGAGAAAATGTACCATTTCCAATAATTTTTGAAATTTTACTTATGGAATTTTCTTTTGAATTACTACGTGAGGCTGGCCTACGTGTTCCATCTCCTATTGGTTCTACTATAGGAATTGTAGGTGCTTTAATTTTAGGAGATGCTGCTGTTAATGCTAGTATTGTAAGTCCAATTTTAATTATTATTGTTGCTATTACTGGTATTTCTTCTTTTGCTATTCCTGATTTTTCCTTTGGATTTCATTTAAGAATATTTAGATTTTGGTTTATAGCTTTAGGTTTTGCAGCAGGTTTTCTTGGAATTGGTATTGGATTAATAATATATGTTACATTTATTTGTAGTTTAAAATCTTTTGGAGTACCTTATACTGCACCTGTAGCTCCTTCTATCAATTCACGTGGAAATGGATATTTTATACCACCTATTTGGAAACAAGAGTATCGTGCTAGTTTTATTTCTCCTAAAAAGAAAAAAGCTCAAGCTGATATTAGTATGAAATGGAAAACATAAAAAAAAGCTCACATTATCAAATATAAATTTAATAATGTGAGTGTGTTTTTTAATAATTTTCTGCTTTTATTTCAAAATAAGCTTTTGGATGACTACATACTGGGCAAACTTCTGGAGCTTTTGTTCCAACTACTATATGTCCACAATTTCTACATTTCCAAATTTTAACTTCTCCTGCTTCAAATACTTTTCCTTCTTTAACATTTTCTAATAATTTTAAATATCTTTCTTCATGTTCTTTTTCTATTTTTCCAACTTCTTCAAATAAGTAAGCAATTTTGTCAAATCCTTCTTCTTTTGCTGTTTTAGCAAATTCAGCATACATATCTGTCCATTCATAGTTTTCACCTTCTGCTGCTGCTTGTAAATTTGAAATTGTATCTGATATATCTCCACCATTTAATAATTTGAACCACATTTTAGCATGTTCTTTTTCATTATCTGCAGTTTCTTGAAATATAGCTGCTATTTGTTCATATCCTTCTTTTTTTGCTTTACTTGCAAAATATGTATATTTATTTCTTGCTTGTGATTCTCCAGCAAATGCTGTCATTAAATTTTGTTCTGTTTTTGATCCTTTTAATTCCATTTTTCATCTTCCTTTCTATATAAAAAAGATATCACACATAATTAAAAAAATCAATACTTTTGTAAAATTTTCACTTTCTTGTCATAATATGTATATTTTCTACTTTGGCATTCATTTCTCTTGAAATAATATTTTGAATTTGAGCTATCTCATCTGCTTTCAATTCATCTGCTTTAATTATTATACTTATACTATCAACATTTACAAAAATGACACATTTTTCAAAACCTTTTGTAGAAATTAAATTTTCACATATCATTATTGCATTTTTTTCTTGATTCAATTTGGTAACTTCTTGTGTAACTATTGTTTTTTGCTCTTCTGAAACATTCGAATTTTCTAGCATTCCCTTATATGTTTCTAATGTTTGAGAATACATTGTATCTCTTGATAATTTAGATTCTTCGAAATAGTCATCTGTTTCTTTTCCTACAGTTTCTTCTGTTGTATTTTGATTTTCTTCTTTAATTACTTCATTATTACTAACTAATTCTGCATCGCCCAGATTTTCATCACTTGTAGTATTTTGTTCTGCACTCATAGTTTCTAATGCTGCAGTTTCTTTTGATAAATAGCTCCAATATCCTGCTGTTACAAGCATTAATGCAACAACATAAATAGCTATTGTTCCTTTTTTCACTTTCATTTTTTCACTCACTTAACTTTTCCTCCTTAATTAATTTTTCATTTCAAAAACCTGTATTTTATGTACTGCTAAACCAGTTATTGCTTCAACAGCACTAACTATAGATGATTTTACATTTGCATTTTCTGCTCCTTGTGCAGTTATTATTGCACCTTCTATAACTGGCATTACCACTTTTTCTGTGATGGGCTTGTTTTCTCCATTTTCATCTGTATAAACAATTTCTTTTTTGTTTTCTGTTTCTTTTACATCTTTGCTACTATCTCCATCTGTTTCTTTTGTTACACTTTCTGAATTTGTTTCATTATACATTGCTACTACTTTACTACTTTCAGAATATTTTATTAATACATTAACTTTACCAACTCCATTCATCGTTTCTAAAATATCTTCTAACTTTTTTTCTAAATCATCTTGATTGGTTGATTCAGCAGATGTAGTTTTCGCAAGGACTTTTGTTGATGTATCATTTTGATTATCATTTTGTTTTTTATCTGTTGACCACATATTATTAATTGCTAATACTGTTATTATTAATATAATTATAAATACCACTATATTTTCTATTTGCTTTTTATTATTTTTTTCATTTTCTGTTTTATTAAAAAATTCCTTAAGCATTTTTTCCTCCTCTTATGTAATAATAATTTTTATTTTAGATATGTCTATTTCATATTCTTTGACTATTTCTGAAATAATTTCATTTATTTTGTCTTGATTTTCTGATTCAGATAATTTTATAGTTATTAAATGTATTCCTGAATTTTTCTTTGAGTTATCTAATTCTGCATCTATTAAACATTTTTTTATTTTTACTCCATTATTAGCAAATTTACTAGTAATATTATTTTCTAATTCTTGTAAATATATTTCTTCTATTTTTTTATTCATAGATGATTCTTCTGTTGTATTTTGTTTTGGTACATTGTTTTCTACACTATATTCATCAAATGAAAATACTTCTTTATTTTTTACTACTGGTGATATTATTGTAAATAATATATATATTCCTATTATCATTTGCACATATTTTTTATTTTTACTATTTGGCAAAATCATTTCTATAATAGTGGTTATTACAACTACTATTATTATTTGTTCTGCCCATGAACTTATAAAATTTATCATCTATACATCATCCCACTATTTGAAATTTTTATAACTAATGTTATTCCTATTATTAACATTACAGATAATGCACAAATTATTCCCAATAATATTTTAAAAATTCCGTCCCATTTCTTCTAATAGTTTAACTATTTTTTCATCAGAAATTGGCTGTATAACTGCTGATGCTAAATTGTACATTATACTTAATATAGCGATTTTTATAATTGGAACTATACATATTCCTATAACTACTATTACTCCTATTAATCCTATTGCATTTTTTAATATAACTCCACATCCTAATACACTATCTACAACATCTCCTAATATTTTTCCAACCACTGGTATTACACCTGATACAGCAGCTTTTGCAGTTTTAGCTGTAATTCCATCAACACTACTACTTAATGTACCTTCTAAAGATACAATTCCCACAAAGAGTGTTAATATTACTCCTAAGCTCCATATTACACCTGATTTTAAAAATTTAGATAATTTATCTATTTGTACTTTTTCTGATATTTTAGATATTATTGAAAAAATAGCTACTATTAATACTATTGGTATTAATATGTCTTGTATAATGTTACTAATAAAGTTTATGGAAAATAGCAATATTGGTTGTATCATTGTACTTGTAGCTATACTTCCTGTATAAACTAGTAGAGTTAAAAGCAATGGTATTAATAAATTTATAAAACTCACTAAGTCATTTGCCGTTTCTTTTACCAATCCTATTATTCCTGTAAAATTTGACATTATTAATGTTACTATTAATATGTATTGAACAAAATATATTATTTGAGATATACTATTATTTTCTAAATTGTCTGTTATTGATTTTAATATTCCATGTATTACTATTATAACTAATATACTTACTAAAGTTTTTATGCTTTCAGTAATTTCTTTTCCAAATAATTTAATAATTTTTTGATATAAAGTCTTATTATCTACATTTCCACTTATTGCTTGATTTAAATAGTCATTTAAGTCTATTTCTCCTAAAAATCCATTTGTATATTTGTTTGCTTCTTTTATAAATCCAGATATATTAAATTGTTCTTGTGTAGTTTGCATTAAATTTTCATCATCTTCTGCATAAACATTTATAGGTATTAATATTATAATAATTATTAATTTTAAAATTAGTTTTCTCATTTAAGCACCTCTTACGGTAGTATTTTTGTAATGAGTTCTAATAAACTAGTAATAATTGGTATTGACATTGTTATAATTATAACTTTACTTCCTATTTCTACTTTATTTGCTATAGCCTTTTCTCCAGCATCAGTACAAACTGACACTGCAAATTCTGTCAAAATTGCTATTCCTGTAATTTTTAATAATATATTTAAAAAATTTTTATTAATATATGTTTTATCTGATATTGATTGTAACAAATTTATTATTCCACTTATTTTTTCCATTGCCAAAAATAATATTAATACTCCTGCTATTATTGATGCATAAATTGCATATTCTGGTCTATATTGTTTTAAAATTATAATTATTACAAGTCCTATTAGTCCAATTCCTATTATTTTTGTAAATTCTTCCACAATTTCCTCCTATAAATTAAACAATGTTCTAACTGATTCAAATAATGTGCTAATTTCTTTTATTACCATAGATAAAACTATTACAAGTCCTGCCAGAGTTGTCATCATCGCTTGATCTTCTCTACCTGCTCTTACTAATACTTGATGTAATACTGCAACCAAAATTCCTATTGCTGCAATTTTAAATAACAAATTTATATCCATATCTATTCCCCTTCTTTAGAATAAAATTATACAAAACACAAGTCCAACAACTACGCCTAAGGTTTTATACATCTTTTGATTTTTCTTTTTTTCTTCTTCTGCTTTTTCAATTTGTGTATCTAAAAAATTTTCAGTTACTTCTATTTCACTAACTTGTCCTTCAACATCTGTTTGTCCTAGTAATTTTCCTAACTTTTTCAAAATATCCTTATCTTCCTGATTTATACTTATATCTGCTTCTTGAATACATCTATTCCAAACATCTTGTGTTTGTCCATATTGTAATTGATTCGCCATTTTGCCAAATATTTTTTCTATATTGGTATTATTATCATTTGCAATTTGTGTAAATATTTCAAGTAATGGTTCATATGTAAATTTAATTTTTGTTTTCATAAAATTGAGTATGTTTTTAAATTCTCTCAATTCTTTAACTCTATTTTCATATATTTTTGAAATTGTAAATCCTATTCCTGCTGATAATGAAAATATTATTACTAATAATATATATTTTAATATCTGCATAAACATATTCCTTTCTTTAAATTTGAATACATTGAACATCACCTCTTTTACGTGGATTTATTATTATAAGTCTTTCAAATATATGTTTATTTAATAATTTTGAAATTTCTGGATTTCTATTAATTTCATTTATATCTTTTCCATGTGCTGTAAAAATCCCTCTTACTCCTGAACACATTGCATAATCTATTGCTTCTATATCTTCCAAACTTCCTATTTCATCACATGCTATTACATCTGGTGACATTGATCTCACTAATAATCTCATTCCTCGTGATTTTGGCATATTATCAATAACATCTGTTCTTATTCCTATATCATTTTGTGGTATTCCCTTGTACATTGCTGCAATCTCTCCTCTTTCATCTACAACTCCTACGTTTTTCCCTTTAAATTGGTTTGTTCCATTACTTATATTTCTTATTATGTCTCTTAATAATGTGGTTTTTCCACACCCTGGTGGTGAAATAATTAGTGTATTATATATTTCATTATTTGATATTATATCTTTTATTATTTCATCACTACATCCGATCTTTTGTCTTGCTATTCTAAAATTCAGACTTGAAATATAATTTATATTTATTACCTTATTATCTTCTAATACTGCACTTCCTACTATTCCGACTCTATGCCCTCCTTTTATCGTTATATATCCGTCACATATTTGCTTTCTATATGAATATACTGAGTTTTCACATACTTTTTCAAATGTTTGTAATATATCTTGTTGCCTTACCATATAATTTAAAGTTTTTAATTCTTGTCCTATCTTCATACTTAATATTCTATTATTCCTCATTCTTATTTCTTCAATATTTTTTTCATCACTTTCTAACAAAATATTTTTTATTTGTGATGGTAAATATTCTAATACATTATCTATTTCTGTCATATTTTTCTCCTAATACAAAAAGAACATATATTATATATATATGCTCCGTTTTGTATTTTTAGAACTATTTTTTTAAATTAGTCCTAAATTTGTATATAAATTTAATATTATTTTTTGTAAATCTTCATCTGTTGCATCATTTATTATTATTGAATTATTTGAGTCTAATTCTTCTATACTTATATTTTCTTCAAATTTCTTTGTGTTTTTATAATTTATTTTTATTTGAACATTATCTCCTAATACTGCTGGTGTATATGTCATTCCTGGATCTATTTCATCTTCATTTTCGATTTTTGATGACATATTAATATTATAGTTTTCCTCAACATTATCTAATGTTAAAATATTTTTGAATTGTGCAACAAATTCAATATTTGCAGATGATGTACCTTCTGTATTTAATGTTATTTTATATGTAACATCATTTTCGTTTGTTTCTGTTTTTATTGAGATATCACATATTTTTTCATTTCCATCATAAATCTTTATATCAAAATCTTTATTATTTGTTCTTTCAATTTCTATTTTTGAAGTTATTTCTGCCTCTTCTAAATACATCATTTCTAATTTTGTAATTTTCTTAGATTTTACATATACATTTATATTTATCTTATTTGATGTATTTATTGATGCTTTCATTTCTGAAATAGTTGATGTAATCTTGTCTTTAAAATCTTGTTGGTCTATTCCATCTGGTAATTTGCTTAAAATTATTTCATCTTTGCTTATTTCTTCTAATATATTACTTATAATATTAACAAATTTTTCTTCTGGTATTTCAAGTTTTAATATTTTACTTTTATCTTGTTTTTCAATTTTGAAATAACTTTCTTCTAAATCATTTTCTAATATTTTATAATATTTTTCCTTTAATTCTTTTATTTCTTTTTCTGTAAATTTGCTTTTATTAAAATCTATTTTATCAGGTATTTGTTCTGTATCTATTTCAAATCTTTCAGCTAATTTTTTTAAGTTTTCATTTTTTAAAACAATATATTTATCATTTATAAGGTTTGTTTGTATACCATATTGCTCTCCATTTTTCTTAAACTTTAATGGTATATCTATTCCTATTCCTGTTTTTAATGTTATATTTTGTTCTGCTGATTTTTTTGTATTATCAGTTTTTCCATCAAATATTATTTTGCTATTGTTTAATGCCTCAAGATCTTCATCTTCTATTCCTGACATATTTAATGAAATTTCTCCATCATTTGTATATGGAGTGTTTTGTTGTTTTTGTAAATATTCTTTTACTGCTTTGTCTTCAGATGTTTCTTTTAAAATATCACTATTTTTTAAAGTATCTAAAAATATTTGTTTTTCACTTTTAAATAAATCTGTTTCAAAGTAAGCATATAAGCTTCCTGCTCCTATTAATAACAATACTAATATTATTCCTAAAATAACTTTCTTTTTCATTACAATCCCCTTTATTTTTTATTCTTCCCAGTTATGATATATATCCATTACATCATCTAATTCTTCTAGTCTTTCTATTAATCTTTCCATTTTTTCTTGACCAGATTCATCTAATACTACTGTTGTTGTTGGTATCATTTGGACTTCTGCCTCTAAGAATGTTAATCCAGCTTCTTCTAATTTTTCTCTTACAGCTGTGAAATCTGATGGAGCTGTAGTTATTTCATAAACTTCTTCAGATGAATTAAAATCTTCTGCTCCTGCATCTAATGCTAACATCATTAATTCTTCTTCTTCCATATCTGTTGAAGATTTGTCTATTACTATTACTCCTTTTTTATCAAACATATAAGATACACATCCTGTTGTTCCTAAATTTCCTCCTGCTTTATCAAATACATGTCTTACATCTGCTGCTGTTCTATTTCTATTGTCTGTATTAGCATTTACTATTACTGCTACTCCACATGGTCCATATCCTTCATATACTATTTCTTCATATACAGCTGTGCTTCCTTCTCCTGATGCTTTTTTTATCGCATTATTTATTGTGTCATTTGGCATATTTGCTGCTTTACAT
>CAKPPL010000004.1 GCA_934177555.1 uncultured Clostridia bacterium | reverse complement strand
GAATTAGAATTAAATCAAGAAGTAAAAGAACAAAAAGTTGAGCCAAAACAAAGCTTTACAGAACCACCACCAAGATATACTGAAGCAAGTCTTGTAAAAGCATTAGAAGAAAAAGGGATAGGGAGACCAAGTACATATTCTCCAACAATAACCACAATACTTGAAAGAAGATATATAGAAAAAGAACAAAAACAATTAGTTCCTACAGAACTTGGAAAAATTGTAAATAAATTATTAACAGAAAATTTTACAGACATAATAAATGTAGAATTTACTGCAAATATAGAAAATCAATTTGACCAAATAGCAGAAGGAAAAGAAAATTGGAGAGAAATGATACAAGAATTTTATACTCCATTTGAACAAAATGTAGAAAAAGTAGAAAAAGAGCTAGAACATGTAGAAATAGTAGATGAAGTATCAGATGTGCCATGTGACAAATGTGGCAGAATGATGGTTTATAAATATGGTAAATTTGGAAAATTTTTAGCATGTCCAGGATATCCAGAATGTAAAAATACAAAAGCAATTATAGAAACAATTGATATTCCATGTCCTAAATGTGGAGGAACTGTACAAGTAAGAAAAGCAAAAAATAGAAGAAAATATTATATTTGTGAAAATAATCCAAAATCATGTGATTACATTTCATGGAATAAGCCAGCAAAAAATAGCAAACTAGAAAAATAGTTTTGCTATTTTTTGCATTTGTTAAATAAAAACTTGACAAAAAAATCTCATAATATATAATATAAGGGATAGACTAAAGATATAGGTAAAAAATACCTAAGAAAGGAAAAAGAGAAAAATGGAAAATGAGAACCCAGAAGAAGAAAAAAGAGTAAAACAAATGATTGACGAATTAATGGAAAAAGCCCAAAAAGCTTCAGAAGAATATATGAAATTAGATCAACAAATAGTAGATAATATTACAAGAGCAATGTCAATGGCAGGGCTTGAACATCATATGGAATTAGCAAAAATGGCAGTAGAGGAAACAGGAAGAGGTATATATGAAGACAAAATCACAAAAAACATGTTTGCAACAGAATATGTATATCATAGTATTAAACATGAGAAAACAGTAGGAATAATAAATGAAAATGATGAAGATGATTTTGTGGAAATTGCAGAACCTGTAGGAATAATAGCAGGAGTTACACCAGTAACAAACCCAACATCAACAACTATGTTTAAATCAATCATATCAGCAAAAACAAGAAATGTAATAGTATTTGGATTCCATCCATCAGCACAAAAATGCAGTGTTGCAGCAGCAAAAATAATGAGAGATGCAGCAGTAAAAGCAGGTGCACCAGAAAATTGCATATTATGGATAGAAGAACCATCAATATTAGCAACAAGAATGTTAATGAACCATCCAGCTGTAAATTTAATATTAGCAACAGGTGGAACAGGAATGGTAAAATCAGCATACTCATGTGGAAAACCAGCATTAGGAGTAGGACCTGGAAATGTTCCATGTTATATAGATAAAACAGCAAAATTAGAAACATCTGTAAATGACTTAGTAATGTCAAAATCATTTGATAATGGTATGATATGTGCATCAGAACAAGCAGTTATAGTAGACAAAGAGATATATCAAGAATTTGAAAGATTAATGAGAAATGCAGGATGCTATTTTGTTAATCCAGAAGAAAAAGAAAAATTAAAAATAAGTATGTTTGATGAAACAAAAGGATATAAATTAAAATCACATGTACCAGGACAAAGTCCAGCTCAAATAGCAAAAGAAGCAGGATTTGATGTTCCAGAAGATACAAAAGTATTAGTCGTATATGAAGAAGGAATTGGAGCAGAATATCCATTTTCAAGAGAAAAATTAAGTCCAGTTTTAACATATTATATAGTAAATAATGAAGATGAAGGATTAAATAAAGCAGAAAAATTACTAGAATTTGGTGGATTAGGTCATTCTGCAGTAATACATTCAGAAAATAAAGAAACAATACTAAAATTTTCAGAAAAAATGAAAGCAGGAAGAATAATAGTAAACTCTCCATCAACACATGGTGCAATAGGAGATATATATAATACAAATATGCCATCATTAACATTAGGTTGTGGTTCATTTGGAGGAAATTCAACAACAGCAAATGTATCAAGTGTAAATTTAATAAATATTAAAAGAGTTGCTAAAAGGAGAGTTAATATGCAATGGTTTAAAGTTCCAGAAAAAATTTATTTTGAAGCAGGTTCAATAGCATATTTAGAAAAAATGCCAAATATAGAAAGAGCATTTATTGTAACAGATGAAGGCATGGTAAAACTAGGATATGTAGACAAAATATTATATCATTTAAGAAAAAGACAAACTCATGTACATTGTGAGATATTTAGTGAAGTAGAAGCAGACCCATCATTTGATACTGTAAATAAAGGATTACAAGCAATGAATAATTTTAAACCAGATGTAATAATCGCATTAGGAGGAGGAAGTCCAATAGATGCAGCAAAAGGAATGTGGCTATTTTATGAGAATCCAGAAGCAGATCCAGAAGGCTTAAAATTAAAATTTATGGATATACGTAAACGTACCTATAAGTTCCCTAAAATGGGCTCAAAAGCGAAAATGGTAGCAATACCAACTACATCTGGAACAGGATCAGAGGTAACATCATTTGCAGTAATAACAGATAAAGTAAAAAATAAAAAATATCCTCTTGCAGATTATGAATTAACACCAGATGTTGCAATAGTAGATCCAGATTTAGTAATGAGTTTACCAAAATCAGTTACAGCAGATACAGGTATGGATGTATTAACACATGCATTAGAAGCATATGTATCAGTTATGGCATCTGATTATACAGATGGATTAGCAGAAAAAGCAGCAGAACTTGTAGTAGAATATTTAAAAGAAGCATATGAACATGGAAATGATAAAACAGCAAGAGAAAAAATGCACAATGCTAGTACAATAGCAGGAATGGCATTTACAAATGCATTTTTGGGAGTATGTCATTCAATGGCACATAAAATTGGTGCAGAATTTCACTTACCACATGGAAGAATAAATGCAATACTTTTACCATATGTTATTAGATATAATTCTAGTAAACCAACAAAATTAGTATCATGGCCAAAATATGAATATTTTATAGCAGATAAAAAATATGCTAATATGGCAAAAAGATTAGGATTAAAGTCAAGTACAGTAGAAGAAGGCATAGATTCATTAATAAAAGAAGTACAAAGATTAAATACTGAATTAAATATACCAAAATCATTCCAAGAAGCAGGAATTGCTGAAAATGAATTTTTAGCAAAAGTAGATTTATTGGCAGACAGAGCATTTGAAGACCAATGTACTACAGTTAATCCAAGAGTTCCATTAGTATCTGAAATTAAACAAATATTATTAGATAGCTATTATGGAAAAGAAGTATAGGAAATTATTAAGAACCTTTAGAATTTATATTTTAAAGGTTTTAAAAAAAATTTACATAAAATTGACAAATTGCATATAATTTGATAAAATAAAAAGTGCTATGCAATTATGCACAGTGTAGTAGACCTCGTGTTTACAGTATAATATTACAAAAAAGAAAAAATTTTGGAGGTAAAGGGAATGAAAGCACTGGAAAATTTGAAATCTCTTTTTGCAAAAAAGAAGGAAGAGAAAAAAATGTCCATTTCAAAGGAGGAAGTACGGAATGAAGTAAAACCATCTGATGATCCACCATATGATTATGGAATGGGAATATTAGATGTCGCTTTAAGAAGTAAAGACTTTGGATGGGATCCCAAGCCATTAACGAAAAAATATATTCTTACAAATGTTAAAGAATGTGAGAATAGGGTTAATGTAATGGGATTAGTCTCAGCTTGGAGAGGAACAGGTCATTCAGAATGGGAATATCTACTTGCAGGAGTATTTATGGGCATTGTCTTAGAGGCTCTTGAAAAAGGAGAAGAACAAGCTGATATAACTATCCTCTTTAGTAGAGATTTACTTGCAAGTGGAGGACGAAAATTTGAACAAGAAGATGTATATAATCATTTAATAAAATCATTCAACATTGTTGATGAAAATGATGATGAAGTATATCTTGTGTTAAGTTGTGCTTGAAAAAATGTCTCTCAGTATTGTACTGAGGGACATTTTTTTCTTATACTATATTTTTTTGTTCAAAAAAGGGGGAATTATGTAAAATTCGTCGAATAATATAATTATGTATATTATAAAAAGCGAAATATAGGAGTGGAGGTAAATGGTACGCTATAGTGATGAAATTATAGAAGAAGTAAGACAAAGTAATGATATAGTAGATGTTATATCACAATATGTACGACTAACACGAAAAGGTAGAAACTATTTTGGACTATGCCCATTCCACAATGAAAAATCACCATCATTTTCAGTATCACCAGATAGACAAATATTCCACTGTTTTGGTTGTGGAGTAGGAGGAAATGTATATACATTTTTAATGAAAATAGATGGAATAACATTTAGAGAATCATTAGAAACACTTGCAGAAAGAGCCAATATACAATTACCAACATTAGAAAATAATGCAGATAATGCAAGAGAAGAACTAAAAGCAAAAGTATATAAAGTAAATGAATTTACAGCAGAATTTTATCATCAAAATCTATATAACCCAACATCAAAAATAGCACAAGAATATGTCAAAAAAAGAAGACTGAATCAAGAAACATTAGAAGCATATAAAATAGGATATTCAGGCAAATTTGACGAGCTTTATAAAGCATTAAAAAAACAAGGATTTGGAGAAAAAGAAATACTAGAGTCAGGTCTAGTCAATAAAAACAATAATGGAACATATATAGATAGGTACAGAAACAGACTAATGTTTCCAATATGTGATGTAAGGGGAAAAGTAATAGCATTTGGAGGAAGAGTATTAGATGATTCAAAACCTAAATATATAAACTCACCAGAAAATGTTGTATATAGCAAAGGAAGACACTTATTTGGATTAAATGTTGCAAAAAAAGATTCTGAAAAAAGGCTATTAATAGTAGAAGGCTATATGGATGTAATCTCATTACATCAAAGAGGAATAAAAAATGTAGTTGGAGCACTAGGAACAGCTTTAACAGAGCAACAAGGGTGGTTATTAAGAAAAACAACAGAACAAGTAATTCTTGGATTTGATGCAGATGGAGCAGGTCAAACAGCAGTAGCTAGGTCAATGGAAATATTGCAAAATATGGGATGTGATATGAGAGTATTACAAATAGAAGGTGCAAAAGATCCAGATGAATACATACTAAAATATGGAGAGGGAAGATTTAAGCTAGCAATAGATAATGCAATATCATTAGTAGAATTCAAAGTAAAAAATCTAAAAAAAGATTTGAATTTAGAAAATACTGGAGATAAAATAAAATTTTTAAAAGAGATTTCACAAATATTATCAAAAGTAGAAAACAAAATGGAAAGAGAAATTTACATAGAAAAAATAGCAAAAGGGTATAATATATCAAAAGAAGCAATATATGCAGAAGTAAATAAATTGATATATGCAAGCACAAGACAAGATTCAATAACAAAACCAAAAGAAATAAAAATCAATAAAAAAGAAGAAAAAACAAATATAATAGATGATGATATAATAAAAAGAGAAAACACAATAATAGCTTTATTATTAGATGCAAATTTAGAAATTTATAAAAAAATAAAAGAAAAAATACAACCACAAGATATAAAAAGTGAAGAAAACAGACAAATATTAACACAATTATATAATGAACTAGAAAAAAGTGATTGTAACATAAATAGATTAATAGATAGCTTAGATGCAAATTTGCAAAATCACATAACAATGATAATGGCAACAGATTATGAAATAGATGATACACAAAAAGCAATAGAAGATATACTCACAAAATATGAAAAAGAAAAATTAAATCAAAAAAAACAAGAGATACTAAGCAAATTAGAAATAACAGAAAATGCTGAAGAAAAAAGGCAATTAGGAAAAGAATTAAGTAATGTAATAATAGCATTAGCTAAAATTAAGTAGGGGGAATTTTTCGTGGGGAAAAAGAAAGAAGAAAACCAAGTAGAAATAACAGAAATGTTAGATTCAAAAAAAGAAAATAAAGGAGAAAATTTAGAATCAGAAAAAGTAAAAAACATAGTACAAAAAGCAAAAGAAAATGGTAAAATGACATATGGAGAATTAGCCAAAGAATTAGAAGACACAAATCCAGAACAAATAGACAAAGTATTTGATGCATTTGAAGAAATGGGAGTAAATCTATTAAATGATGATTTTGAAGAAGAACCAGACATAGATGATTTAAAAGAAGTAGAAGACTTAAAATTAGATCAAATTACAGATACTAGTTTAGAAGGAATAAGTGTAGATGATCCTGTAAGAATGTATTTAAGAGAAATAGGAAAAATACCATTATTATCATATGATGAAGAACTAAAACTAGCTAAAAGGATATTAGAAAATGATGAAGAAGCAAAACAAAAATTAGCAGAAGCAAACTTAAGATTAGTAGTAAGTATAGCTAAAAAATATGTAGGCAGAGGTATGCTATTTCTAGACTTAATTCAAGAAGGAAATATGGGATTAATTAAAGCAGTAGAAAAATTTGATTATACTAAGGGATTCAAATTCAGTACTTATGCTACATGGTGGATAAGACAAGCCATAACAAGAGCTATAGCAGATCAAGCAAGAACAATAAGAATACCAGTACACATGGTAGAAACAATAAATAGATTAATACGTACATCAAGACACTTATTACAACAATTAGGTAGAGAACCAACCCCAGAAGAAATAGCTCAAGAAATGGAAATACCAGTCGAAAAAGTAATGGAAATTCAAAAAATAGCACAAGATCCAGTATCATTAGAAACTCCAATAGGAGAAGAAGATGATAGTCATTTAGGAGATTTTATACAAGATGAAGATTCTCCAGCTCCACACGATGCAGCATCATATACCTTATTAAGAGAACAACTAGAAGAAGTAATGAATACTCTAACACCAAGAGAAGCAAAAGTATTAAAACTAAGATTTGGATTAGAAGATGGAAAAGCTAGAACACTAGAAGAAGTTGGAAAAGAATTTGATGTAACAAGAGAAAGAATTCGTCAAATAGAAGCAAAAGCATTGAGAAAATTAAGACATCCAAGTAGAAGTAAAAAATTAAGAGATTATATGAACTAAAAATAAAGCTATCACTTACTTTTTATACAATTTTCACAAAAAAGACATAGACGTAATGTATACTAAAAAAAGTAAAAACAATACTATTGTGGAGGTTGAGATGGAAGAAATATATATTTTAGTAGTAGATGACGAATCAAGAATGAGAAAACTATTAAAAGATTTTTTATCAGTAAAAGGATATAAAATATTAGAAGCAGAAGATGGCGAAGAAGCTATTGAAGTATTTGAAGAAAATAAAAATAAAATAAAACTAATTTTATTAGATGTAATGATGCCAAAACTTGATGGATGGTCAGTATTAAGAAAAATAAGGCAAGAATCTAAAGTTCCAGTAATAATGT
Source organism: uncultured Clostridia bacterium (assembly GCA_934177555.1). Taxonomy (GTDB): domain Bacteria; phylum Bacillota; class Clostridia; order TANB77; family CAG-508; genus CAG-269. The sequence continues at coordinate 18,064 of CAKPPL010000004.1, read as the reverse complement.
TAACAGCAAGAGGAGAAGAACAAGATGAGTTATTTGGCTTTGAACTAGGTGTAGATGAATACATATCAAAACCATTTAGTCCAAAGATATTGGTAGCAAGAGTAGAAGCAATAATAAAAAGAGTATATGGAGAAGCAAAACAAGTAAAAGATTATGATGGAATTGTTATAGACCAAGAAGGTAGAACAGTAAAAGTAGATGGCAAACCAATAGATTTAAGTCTAAGAGAATATGAATTATTAAAATATTTATTAGATAATGAAAATATCGCATTATCAAGAGATAAAATTCTTAATAATGTTTGGAACTATGATTATTATGGAGACTCAAGGACAATAGATAGTCATATTAAAAAAATTAGACATAAATTAGGAAAAAAAGGTAAATATATAGAAACTATAAGAGGAATAGGTTATAAATTTGAAATAAAAAAATAGAAAAGGATTGTTTAAACAATTCTTTTTTATATAATAGGAAAGTTCTACTTTCCTATTATATAAAAGATACAATTATATCAGAAAAAAAGGAATAATAGTTATGGAAAATTTAAAAAATCAAGTAAAAACAGTTAGAGGAAAATTATTTTTAACACTATGTATTATAGTAATGTCAATTATTTTATTTTTAATCATTGTAAATAGTTTTGTATTAGAAAAATATTATCAATATACAAAAAGCAAAACATTAAAATCAGTATATAATCAAATAAATTCTTATTATAATGGAGAAAGCCAAATAGAAAATATCGAAGAAGAATTAAATAAGATAGCAATAAGTAATAATTTTGACATTATAATAAAAGACAGTGATGATGTCATACAATATTTATCAAATAAAGATTTTTTATCAAATATAAGAAAAATTATAGAATTTTGGGGAACAAACAGAAATAAAGAATACAGTGTAATAGAAGAAACAGATAAAATAGAAATTATGAATATAAGAGACACACAGACTAGAATAAATTATATTTTATTAACTGGAAAACTAGATAATGGATATTCAGCATATATAAGATTGCCAATATCATCAATACAAGAAAGTGTAAGAATTTCTAATAGATTTTTGTATTTAATAGCAGGAATAGTAATTATTATAGGTGGAATAGCAATAATATACATATCAAAACAATTTAGTAATCCAATATCAGAATTGAATGCAATAGCAAAAAAAATGGCTAATTTAGATTTTAGTCATAAATATATTGTTACAGATGATGACGAAATAAATGAACTAGGAAAAAGTATTAATGCAATGTCTGAGAAATTAGAAGCAACAATAAATCAATTAAGAAAGACAAATATAGAACTTGAAAGAGATATTGAAAGAAAATCCAAAATTGATGAAATGAGAAAAAGCTTTATATCAGATGTATCACATGAACTAAAAACACCAATAGCACTTATACAAGGATATAGTGAAGGATTATTAGAAAATGTAAATACTGATGAAGAAAATAGAAAATTCTATGCAGAAGTAATTTTAGATGAATCAAATAAAATGGATAAATTAGTAAAACAATTACTTGAGCTTACAAGACTTGAATATGAGAATAGAGAATTTAATAATAGAGAATTTAATATTGTGGAATTAGAAAAAGAAATTGTACGTTCATCACAAGTTATGATTCAAGAAAAAGGAACAGAAGTAATATTTGAAACAGAAGAAAAGATAGATGTATATGCAGATGATTTTTATATAAGTCAAATTATAACAAATTATTTAACAAATGCTATAAAACATGTAAAAAATATAGATAATGAAAATTATATAAAAATTACTAATAAAGCAATTCCTGAAAAAAATAAAATAAGAGTAACTGTATTTAATACTGGTGACAAGATTTCAGAAGAAAATTTACCACGTATTTGGAATAGATTTTTCAAAGCAGATGAAGCTCGTAATAGAGAAGATGGAGGAAGTGGAATAGGTCTTTCAATAGTAAGAGCAATCATGAATAACTATGGAACAGAATATGGTGTAGAAAACAAAGAAAATGGTGTAGAATTTTATTTTGAAATAGACACATTAGAAAAATAAATACTTGATATTTTGTGAAATATAAGATAAAATTACAACAAGAAATAAGAAAAGGTGAAAAAAATGTATTTAAAAAGATTAGAGATGCAAGGTTTTAAATCATTTGCAGATAAAACAGTATTAGAATTTATGCCAGGAATAACAACAGTAATAGGCCCAAATGGTTCAGGAAAAAGTAATATAGCAGATAGTATAAGATGGATACTTGGAGAGCAAAGTATGAAATCATTAAGAGGAACAAAAACACAAGATATAATATTTGCTGGAACACAAAATAGAAAGTCATTAGGTTTTGCAGAAGCATCATTAGTATTTGATAATACAGATGGAACATTACCAATAGAATATTCAGAAGTAACAATAACAAGAAAAATATATAGAAGTGGAGAAACAGGATATTATATAAATAAAGTTCCATGTAGATTAAAAGATGTTGTTGAACTATTTATGGATACAGGAATTGGTAGAGATGGTTATTCAATTATAGGACAAGGAAAAATAGATGAAATTTTAAGCAATAAATCAGAAGATAGAAGACACATATTTGAAGAAGCAGCAGGTATAGTAAAATATCGTGCAAGAAAAGAAGAAACAGAAAAAAAATTAGAACAAACTAAACTAAATTTATTAAGGATAAATGATATTTTAACAGAAATAGAAGGAAATTTAGAACCATTACAACAACAATCAGATAAAGCAAAAAAATACTTAAATTTAAAAGAAGAATTAAAAAATATTGAAATAGGATTATTTTTATATAATATAGATAAATACAAACAGAGTCTAGAAGAGCTTGTAAAAGATGAAGAAATAATGAATAGTACATTAAATCAAGAAGAAGGCAAACTAGAAAAAATAAAAATACTAAAAGAAGAATTAAAAGACAATATTGATGAAATAACAATACAAATTGAACATATGCAGAACATAGGCTTTGAAAGTCAAAAAGAAATAGAAAGATTAAATTCCAATATAAGTATTGCAACATCTAAGATAGAAAACAATACAGAAAATATTGAAAGATATAAAGCAGAAATAGAAGAGCTTGAAGAAAAAATAAAAAATTCAAAAAAAGAAATAGATCAAAAAGAATCTAAAAAAGATAATTTAAAACAAAATAAAGAAAAATATGAAAAAGAATTAAAAGAAAAAGAAGAAGAATTAAAAAAATTAACAGAAAAATTAACAACAAAAGAAATAGAAATAGAAAAACTAAAAAAAGAAGTAGAAGAAAACACAGATAAAAAATATGTAATATTATCAGAAATAAGCATGCAAACAGCAAATATAGAAAATTTGACAAAAAGACAAAACCAAATAAAACAAGAAATTGGTAATAATATTTTAGAATTAGATAGAATTAAGATGAAAAAAGAAGACATTACAAAGGTATTCCAAGAAACAGAATCAGATAGAAATAAAATTCTAAAAAATATGAACCAAATAAACCAACAAAAAGAAGAAATCAATAAAAAAATAAAAGAATATGATTTACAAATAACAAATACTACAAATAATATGAGAATGAAAAAGTCAAGACATGATTTCTTAGTAGAAACTGAAAAAGAGAAAGAAGGATATACAAAAAGTGTTAAATCTCTATTAATTGATTGTGAAAAAATAAAAGAACTTGGAAAAGGAATGAATGGAGTTTTAGCAAATATTATATCAGTGCCAACAAAATATGAAACAGCTATAGAAATGTGCTTAGGAGCTAGTCTTCAAAATGTTGTAACAGAAACTGAAGAAGATGCTAAAAGATTAATAGAACATTTAAGAAAAAATAATCTTGGTAGAGCATCATTTTTACCAATAACATCAGTAAAAGGCAAAAAAATAGAGAATATAAAAGGTAAAAAAACAGGAAGTATTGGTATTGCTTCAGACTTAGTAACTTTTAATAAAAGATATGAACAAATTATTTTAAATTTATTAGGAAGAACATTAATAGTTGATAACATGCAAAATGCAATAAATATAGCAAAAGAAAATAATTATTCATTTAGAATAATAACATTAGATGGAGATATAATAAATCCATCAGGAGCAATGACGGGTGGTTCTGTAACTAAGAAAACAGTAAATATTTTAGGTAGAGGCAGAGAAATAGAATCATTAAAAAAAGAAATAGAAGACCTGCAAAATAGTATAAAAAAATTAGAAAAAGAAAAAGAAGAATATATAGAATCTTCAGAAGGAATTATAGAGCAAGTAGAAGAACTTGGAAAACAAATTCAAGAAATAGAAATATCTTATGCAACAGAAAAACAGAGAATGATTTCTATTGATGAGAGCATAGAAAAAATGCAAAAAAGAATAGATACATTAAGAGCAGAACAAAATAAATCAGAAGAGACTAAAGAAGAAATTACAAAATTAAAAGTGGAAAATGAAAACAAAATAGCACAAATAAATGATCAAAATGAAAAAAATCAAATAATTATTGATGAATTCTCAGCTGTAAATAAAGATAGTCAACAATATATTGATGACTTAAATTTAGATATTACTAATTTAAAAATATCTGTTTCATCATTTAATGAAAGTGAAACATCAATTCAAGAAATAACAGATATGATAAAAAATGAAATAGAACAAAATATAAAAAATAAAAATAGTAAATTAGAACAAATAGAAAATTCTAAAAATGACAATATAGAATTAAATAAAAATATAGAAGAAGCAAAACAAAAAATTGAAGAAGTAAAAGCACAAGTTACAAATAGTGGAGAAAATATAGAAAAACTAAAAAATGATAGAATTAGTAAAAATGAAAAGTTGTCCAAAAAGGAAAATGAACAAACAGAAGAATTTAAGATTATCGAAGATTTAAAAGCACAAATAGTAAAATTAGAAGTTAAGAAAAATAAAACAGAAGAAGACATAACAGATATAATAAATAAAATGTGGGAAGAATATGAGCTAACACCAAATAATGTAGCTAGTTATGAGAAACCAGATAATGTAGCTTTAACACAGAGAAAAGTAAATAATATAAGAACAGATATAAAGAACCTTGGAAGTGTAAATGTTGACTCAATAGAAGAATATAAAGCACTAAGACAAAGATATGATTTTATGTGTGAACAATTTGAAGCTATTAATAATAATTTTGGTGAGGTATTTAAAGAATTATTTGGAGGAGGAACAGCAGAAGTTAAATTAGCAGATGAAAATGACATTTTGGAATGTGGAATTGATATTACTGTACAGCCACCAGGAAAAAAATTGCAAAACATGACATTATTATCAGGTGGAGAAAAAGCACTTACAGCTATTGCACTATTATTTGCAATTCTAAAAATAAATCCAGCACCATTCTGTGTACTTGATGAAATTGAAGCAGCACTTGATGATGTAAATGTTTACAGATATGCAGAATATTTAAAAAAATTCGCAAAAGAAACACAATTTTTAGTAATAACACATAGAAAAGGAACAATGGAAGCTGCAGACACAGTTTATGGAGTAACTATGGAGGAAAAAGGTATTTCTAAATTATTATCAATGAAATTGAAATAGTGGTAAACTAATTGTTTACCACTATTTTAGATTGTTAATCTTATTAAAGCTATTAATATTAAAATACTTCCAGATAAAATTGAAAGATTCTTTTTTGAAGTATTTATTCTGGAAAAAATAATTTTTGAAAAGTAGTTTCCACAATTAATAAAAAACATGTGGAAAAAAGCTGTTAAGAATGGATATAATAAACTATTAAATCCCATCATTCCACAACTAAGACCTACACAACTTGCATCAATAGAAACTGTAAGAGCTAGAATAATGGCTTCTTTTGTATCTATTGAATTTGAATTATCTAAGTCAAAATTTGTATCATCATTTGAAGAATGAACTTTATAAATAATATATATTCCCAATAAAATTAAGAGCACAGAACCAATAGTTGTTCCTAGTTTTGGAGAAAACACTATAGAAACAAGCATTCCTAAAAACATAGCCAAAGAAGTAGATACTAAAGCAATTAAAAAAATGATAATATTACTAAACTTTGAAATTTTAGAGTTTTTTATTCCATATGTAACCCCTAAACTTAATGCATCAATACTAACAGATAGTGCTAATAATATACAATTTAACATTACACTTTTATCCTTTCATAAAATGTTTCTCAAAATATCTTATGAATAAAAAATGCGAATGTGATAAATTACAACAAAATTCTAAAAAAACCAACAAATATTAGAATAAATGCAGAAAAAATAGATAAAGTTTTTTCAGATAAATTTATATTTTTAATAACACTTTTAGTAATATAATTTCCAACATTAAGAAAAATTAACTGAAAAGTAGCAACTAATGTTGGTAATATTATATAATTTAATCCAATAGCACCAGAACCTATTCCTACACACATAGAATCAATAGAAAGAGCTACTCCTAAGAAAAATGCTTCTTTTTTATCTATAATTGAAGAATTATCAAAATCAAAATTTACAGAAGATTTAAATAATGTTTTATAAATATTAAATAAACCTAAAAAAATCAAAAAAGCAGATCCTAATAATGCTGAGAAATTAGAAGAAAAAAATAACGAAATTGTCATACCAATTCCAATACTTCCTAAAGTAGTAAAAAATGCTATTAAAAATAAAATAATATTACTTGATTTACTTATTTTTGTGTTTTTTATTCCATATGTAATTCCTATTCCTAAGGAATCAATACTAACAGATAAAGCTAAAAAAATACAATTAAAGAACATATTAACACCTCACGTTGTATAATATGTTCTTTATAGACAAAAAGTGACAAATTTATTTTAAGTTTCTTAATGCTTCAATTCTATCTTCTGTGCTAGGATGTGTAGACCATAAATCTGATGATTTTTTCTTATTGTTTGAACGAAATGGATTAACAATATACATATTTTCAGTAGCATTATTAGCAACTCTTAATTCGTTTGGATCTGATGAAATTTTTTCAAGTGCTGAAATTAGCCCATCAGGATTTCTAGTAAATTCTATAGCTGTTGCATCAGCAAGAAATTCTCTTTTTCTAGAAATAGCTAGTTGCATTAATTTTCCAAAAATAGGGGATAATATCAAAAATATTAGACCTATAAGCATTAAAATCGCATTTCCATTATTATCATCATCATCTCGTCTTCTGGCCCCACCCCAAAAAGTAATTCTAGTGAACCAATCTGAAAGCATTACAACAAATCCAACCATTACAGAAACAAGAGCAGAAAGTAAAATGTCATAATTTTTAATATGTGACATTTCATGTGCAATAACTCCTTCTAATTCATAATATTCTAATTTATCTAGTAAACCAGTTGTTACACAAATTACAGCATTTTGAGGATTTCTTCCAGTTGCAAAAGCATTTGGTTGAAGATCTTCTACAATATATAATTTTGGTTTAGCAGGTAAACCAGAAGATATCATAAGGGCATCTAATATATTTACTAATTTTAAATTTTCTTCTTTTGTTGCTGGTCTAGCATTATTAAGTGATAATACAATTTTATCACTAAAGAAATATGAACCAAATGTTGATATAATTGAGAATAATAAAGCAATTACAATAGACATTGTTCCTAAGTCTAATGCCATACATATATAATAAATAATTAATGTTATAAATATTAAAAAACAGAAAATAATTAGCCACGATTTCATTTTATTTTTCTTTATATCTTCAAACATATAAAACCTCCAATTATTAAGAATGGATAGAATTTATAAAACAAATTCTATCCATAATTTTTTAGTTATTAAAATCAACTTTAACATTTTTTCTAGCTTCTTCATTTTCAACAGCAAATAATTCTCTTGGTTTAAAGTTAAACATATTTGCAATTATATTTGAAGGGAAAAGCTCTAATTTTGTATTATAGTTTGTAACACTATCATTATAGAATTGTCTTGAAAATGAGATTTTATTTTCTGTATTTCTTAATTCTTCTGATAATTCTGTGAAGTTTGTATTAGCTTTTAATTCTGGATAATTTTCTGAAACAGCCATTATAGTTTTTAGTGCTCCAGTAAGTTCACCATCTAATTTTGCTTTTTCTCCTACAGTTGAAGAATTTGCCCATGAAGTTCTAAGTGCAGCGATTTTTTCGAAAGTTTCTGATTCATGTTTCATATATCCTTTAACAGTTTCAACAAAATTAGGTATTAAATCAAATCTTCTTTGTAATTGTACATCAATTTGACTCCAAGCATTATCAACTTTTAATTTTGATGAGATTAATCCATTATAAACAGATACAACCCAAAGGATTAAAAGAACAATAATAATTATTAGTGCAATCCACATATTAATACCTCCTTTTAATAATATATATACATATTACCATATATAATTGTTTTTTACAATAAAAATAAAAAATAAATTTTTTAGTAATTTTTTAAGTACAAGCAACATATAATATATCATGACAAAGTATTATCAAGGCTTACGGAAAATAGTCCTATAAAATCTTAAAATTTGACAAAAAATAAAATAAATAGTATAATAGAAATGTCGTAAAAAGGAGGATATAAGATTTTTATGAATAAAAAAGATAGTGCATCTATTTCGATTATGAAAATCATTGGTGTTAGTTTAATATTAATTTTAATATTTGGAGTTAGTGTTATGGCAACAGAAATAGATATAAAAAGTGTTGAAGTAACAATGGCAAATGGATATAAAATGAATGTAATCACAACCAAAAGCAATGTATCACAAATTTTAGCAGATAATAATATAATTGTTAAAAGTGATGAAAGAGTAAGTCCAGATTTAGATTCACAAATTACAGATGAAAATAAAATTGTAATTACAAATAAATCTGAACAAGAAGTTCAAATAGCAAAAATATCAGAAAATGGAATAGAAACAACATTAGATGAAATTTTAAAAAGCTATTCACCAATAATCGAAAAAATAGTTGTAGAACAAGAAGCAATCCCATTTGAGACAATAACAAAAGATTCTTCAGAGGGTTCATCAGACACAAGAAACAAAGTTATTCGTCAAGGAGAAGAAGGATTAAAAGAAATAACATATAAAGTTAGATATCAAAACGAAGAAGAAATTGAAAGAACAAAAATATCAGAAGCAATAGTAAAAGAACCAGTAGATAAAATAGTTCAAGTTCAAAAAAATGCTACATCAAGAGCATCATCTTCAAGAACAAATATAAGTACAACAAATATTTCTAATGAAGGAACAACAAAAATATTTAAAGTAACAGCATATTGCTCATGTGCTAAATGTTGTGGAAAAACAACAGGATATACAGCATCAGGAACTAAAGCAACAGCAGGTCGTACAGTTGCTGCATCAGCACAATTTGCATATGGAACAAAATTAGTTATAAATGGTAAAGAATATGTTGTTGAAGATAGAGGAGGAGCAATAAAAGGAAATAAAATAGACATATACATGAATTCACATGCTGAAGCTCTTGCTTGGGGAGTAAAATATTTACCAGTTCAAGTTGAAGATTAATTAAAATAGAGAACATAAATGTTCTCTATTTTTTAGGAATAAAAGTAGTAATAAATATAGAAAGAGGATTGAAATGCCAGGATTAACAATACATATAGCAGTAGCAAAACAATATATAAATAAACATAAAAATGAAATAAAAGATGAAAAACAATTTATAAATGGAGCAATAGCTCCAGACTTAAATGAAGAAATGAATGACATTTGTAAAGATAAAAGTTTGACACATTATGGGGAATGGAGAAGATATCATACAGAAATGCATATTGATAGATTTTTGGCAGATACAAGAGTTAACATGAATGAAGACTATTGGAAAGGATATTTTTTACATTTACTAACAGATTACTATTTTTATATGGAAGATTTTTCTTATGAGATTTCTTTAACTGAAAAGTATAATGATAGTTTGTATAATGATTTTGATTGTTTAAATATGTATCTTTTAGATAGATATAATATAGAAGTATTAGAAAATATAGAAAAATATATGCAAAAAAAGAATGGAAATCTTAAATATTTAAATTTAGATAAAATTATAAATTTTATTGAAAAAATATCTGATTTTGACTTAAATGAAAAATCAGTTCAATTAAATAATGAGTATTTATATGATAAAAAAGAAAAACTTACTATAAAATAGTAGGTTTTTCTTCAGATATTATCTGTTTTTTTGAGATTAGTGAAAGTCCACAATTTCAAGTGCAATATCTTTAGCGATTTTTTCGAGTTCCGAATCATTTTCGCTAATTTCATTATATTTGTGATACCATGTGATTTCAGTATCTAAATCAACTATATCCCAATTTTCAACAATGTATCCTGCTTTTTTTAGCATTTTAAATGTTGGCTTTGAGATAGTACCAGTATAATAGATTCTGATTTCTCCATTGCTAATTGCTTTTTCCAAAGCAGCATTTATTTGTGGAATTTCTTTCTGCAACTGTGCTTTTATAGCTTTCCGTGCAGCTAATTTTGAAGAAATAATTTTTAACATATCTAACCTCCAAAATAATTTATATATATTATTATATCACATATACTATATAATATCAAATTTTACATAATTTATTATAAAAATAAAAACTCTCAAGTCAGCTTGAGAGTTTTGGTGCAGCAGGAGGAATTCGAATCCCCGACCTCTCGGTTCGTAGCCGAGTGCTCTATCCAGCTAAGCTACTGCTGCATATATTATAAAATCAATAATATTATACTTCAAATTTTAAGAATTTTCAAGTATATTGAATATTTTTATTATGAAAAATTTTAATATAGAATATTGTAGAAAAAAATACTTTATGATATATAAATCTATATAGATAAAGGAGATAAATATGTTAAATAAAGTGAAATTAAATGAGAATTCATCAGGTATAAATAGCTTAAAAGAAAAAATAGAAAAATATATACCATATAATGAACAAGAAGAAAATGATAAAAAAGTAATGATAAAATATATTAGTGATTTTGATAATATATTAACTAGACAAAATGAGTATGGACACTTTACTAGTTCAGCATTTGTAATTAATAAAAAAAGAACAAAAATTTTAATGATATATCATAAAATTTATAATTCATGGGCTTGGACTGGTGGACATAGTGATGGAGATAGTAATCTTTTAAATGTAGCTATAAAAGAAGCTAAAGAGGAAACGGGAATAAAAAATGTAGTTCCAATTTTACCAGAGATTTATTCATTAGAAATAATTACTGTAGATGGACATGAAAAAAGAGGAAAATATATAAGTTCACATGTTCATCTTAATATAACATATTTGCTAGAAGCTGATGAAAATGAAGAAATTCATATAAAAGAAGATGAGAATAGTGGAGTAAAATGGTTTAGTGTAGATGAAATATTAAAAGCAACTTCAGAACCATGGGTAAGAGATAGAGTTTATGCTAAAATAATAGAAAAAATGAAAAAAGATAGAATTATTCTTTAGGATTTTATAGAGATTATTTTAATTTCATCAAAGGAATTAAAAAATGCTTAATTTAGTTGTAGTGTTACAATTGATGTGAAACAAAAATAATATAGAAAAAAAGTGATTCAAGTAGTATAATTGAATTGTCTAAAAATAAATTATACGAAAGGACTTGAATCACTTATGGATATTATAACACAAAAAAATAAAAATACCAATAGATATTTACCACATGAATTAAAAACAAGAATTCATGCAGTAGAAATGTATAGAAATTGTGGAGATATAGGATATGTATGCAGAAAATATCATATATCAAGAACATCATTATGGAGATGGAAAAAAAATATTGTAATTTTGTTAAAATAAAATTATAATATAATAAACTATACTGAAAGGTAAAAAAAGAATGAATAATAATTTAATAAAAAAAGAAACTGGATTTATTCAAAGAATTAAAGATTGGATAAAAAGCAAATTAAAAAAAACATTTGAGAGTGATAAAAAAGTAGTAGAAATTACTGAAGAGAATGAACAACAATCAAATATTGATATCAATCCAGATACCCAATTAGAAATTGATGATAATTCTGCATTAATACCAGATTTGCCATCATATTTACCTCTTGAACACGTAGACAAAGATTATGAAAAGAAAATAGAAAGAGCAAAAAAAGTTTTATATAGGAAATTGGCAAAGTATGGTATTACGAAAGATGAATGGGAAGAAATAGATAAGTATAAAGGCTCTGCATATTTTTTACCAACAACAATGTTGCATAAAGTTGATTTATATCAATACAATATGCCAAGATATGGTGGAGTATATGACAATTTAGATTTTCTTGAACCAGAAACAATAATAGATTCTTATTGCAAAGTTTATTCTGCAATGTGTAAATTTAGTAAACGAAACAATAAGAATTTGCATATATGTAGGATTGATTCTGACTTATTTTCAGATGAGATGAGAGAATCAGGGCAAACAGAAAGTTTATTATCATTTTCAAAAGAATCTTATAAATTTGATTTCGCAGAAGGAAAAAATAGTTTGATTTTTCTAAATGGAATTTTAGAAAAAGGTATACCATGCATAGATTTTACTGAACTTACAGGAGATCCAGAATCAGAGGTTCTACTACCACCATTCTTAAATATCGATTATTATGATACTGAAGAATTACTAGAAGGTGTATATCCAATATACAATGTATGTATTTCTAAAAATAATCCAAATATACTTACAGATGAAGAAAAGGAAAACATGAAACTGTTAAAAGAATCTATCATAGATTCCAGAATACCATATGAATATTATACTCATTGGTATGACACAATCACACATAATCCATCAGCACACGGGGATGATGAAAAATCTGTAATATTACGACAAGAATTTTTTAAATGGCAAGAAAATCTAAAAAAATATTTACAATTAAGATTTAGAGAGATTGAAAATGAAATAGATTATCCTAAAGTAAAACCTACAGATTTTTTAACGTGGGGAATTGAAAGAGGAAAACAAGGAGTTGAAGATTTTAAAACTAAAATGCAACAAGTGAATAATCTATTTAAAGAAGTAAACAATTCTAAAGAAGATGAAAAGGATAGGTGATAGTAAATGATAAATAATATATCTGATAGATTTACAGAAGTATATTCTATTTTGAAATGCCTAGACAAAAAAGATAGAGAAAAAATTCCATTAGAAGTTTGGAAAAAATTAGAAACAAAAAAGAGCAATTCTTATAAATACCAATATATTCCTGGAGATGAACAATATTTAGACGATTATACAATAGCAATACTAAATCAAATTTACTTTAATTATTTAAAAATAAATTAGTTAAAAATGCTTTCAATAACTAAAAGTATATTTTTATTATTGAAAGTATTTTTGATATAATTACATTTATTACTAAAATGAATGCAATTATTACATTCAAAATATTTTAGCTGAATGTAATTTTGAATGCAGTAACACAAATATAGAGAAATTTTGAAAAAGTTTAAGAAAAGAAAAAAGGCTTAAAATAGCCCAAAAACAATTTAAGGAGCTTTCAAAAAGCTCCTTTTTCTGGTCGAGGCGACTTTTCTTTGCCTCACTAAACATGGCTTATATCAGTGTTTTAACACATTATTTAATTTCTAGAAAAGGCTTCTAGAAAATTTAACATTTTCAATCTTCGAAATCCTTCTTGATACTATCCTAGTATTCTTTAGGTATTTATCAATTCTCTGGAATTTCACCACCACTCTATTAAGACTGGCTACACTCATTGCTTGCGACGGCTCATAGATACAATCTACTTCAACGCTCGAACTGTGACTATGTAGAAGTGCATTTCTGCTACTATCCAACAACGGTACTATTCAATTTTCAATGTACTATTTGAGAATTCTCTACAATCCTCTTGACACTTTTAAGTAATCGATGTATACTATTGTTGTAGATAATCGCTTACTACTCAGGTGTTAAAAAAGTAAGTCTTATAACTTACAATAAATTTTTTAAAAAAGTTTGGAGTGAATAAAATGAAAACAAATATAAGACTTGAAACATCAGTATTTTGCTATGTTTATAGCAAATATAAAATTGAAGAAATCAATGGTAAAAAATATATTATGCCAGAAGAAAATGCAACTAAGAAAAACATTAGCATAACAGAATATATTGATGATTTACTAATTGAAACTTTAAATATAGGAAAAAAAGAATTTTTTAAAGAAACAATACAAGATTTTGAATTATTAAACTATTATGCTAAATATGGCTCTTTTGGATTCATGATTGACCTTACTATAAATAAATTCTTTATATTAGATGATAAAGTTGCTATAAGAGATTCTTTTTATATAAATAGAAAAGAGAATATAGATTTTATGAATATAGAAGAATACTTAAAGTTCTTTTTCCCTAAATCAAGCAAAAGAGAAATAAATAGTTTAATTAAGAAATGTAAAGATATAGCTAGTGATACAAGAAAAGATGATTATTTGACATCAATTATAAATGAATATTTAATATATTCTGAACATTATGCAGAACCGGTTGAATTAGTTTTAAATTATGCTAGGTCTTTGTATAAAAACTTAATATCAACATTAGACAATAAACCTTTAACAATGAAATTACCATTTTTAAGTGTAAATCATTTAACACATAATATAGAAGATTTGTATTATAACAACAGTTTTGGATTTACAATTAATTATTTAAAACAAGCTATTGATATATCTTTTTCTATGCAAATGGCTCAAGATGTTAGATTATTAAAAATATGTAATTTCTGCGAAAAAGCATTTATTGCAAACAATCCAAAAGCTGAGTATGATACACCACAATGTAAGAATAAAGCTAATGTATATAAAAGCAGAGGAAAAATCATATCTCGTAATATAATACATACTGATGATGGAATTGCAGTAAAAATTCCAAGTCAAGAATTATCTAACAGCTTAAAAAAGAAATAATACAAATTATGAAAAATTGTTGTTTTTTATATGATTCTGAAGTATAATGTCCCTATCCTTTCAAAAGGAAATCTTTTAGAAAGGAGGTGCTATTTCAGATGACCTCATTTGAATTAATCTGGCGTCTAATAGTGTTACTATTAAGTACATATGAAGACAAAAAGCCAGAAGACAACCAAGACTAGAAATAGTCAAAGAAGTGAAGAACTACCACTCTTCACTTCTATTTTTTTGCAAAAAAATAGAACTAAATGCTACCACACATCTAGTTCGTGCTATTCAAATGACCTCTATTGAATAACTTAAGTTAAATATAGTATACTACTTTTTCTAGTATATGTCAAATGATTTTGGGATATTCACGAAATTAATTTTTATAATAAATTTATTATTTATCTAAAATTATTGTGAAAAAAATTGAATTATGATAAGATAAATGTAGGAAATTGTATAAAAAAGTGGAGTAATATATGGAAGATAATTTATTTGATATAAATAATTTTAATATAATACAAGATGATGAATATTATTATTTCTTTAGAGCACTAAATATGGCAGACAATAGCGATATTGAACAACAAATAACAGTGTCTGCAAATGGAAAAATAGAAAGAATAAGAACAGATAGAGAAAGATTTGATGGCGAAACTAAATACACAGAAGATTCTGAGATTTCATTAGAAGAAATATATGACCATATAAAAATGCATTATAGAAAAGATACAAATTGTATATCACTTACAAGTAATGCTAATATTGCAGTAAATTATGGAAGAGGCCAATATAAAGATAGATATATTATGATAAAAATTCCTAAAAAGGAATTTGGAGAAAAAACTGTAGCTGCTGGACAATATATGCTTAGAGAACTTTATTCTAGAATAACACAAGCTATAGAAAATTTACTTGAAGAAAAGAAAAAAGAAATTTTAGACTTTTTTGCTCAAATAGAAGATGCTAAAGAAAATAAAAGTTTACAAGATATAATTGCTCAAAGGTATACTGCCAAAAGTGGAGAGTTAAATCCAAAAAAAGCACATTTAAGAAAAGAAATAACATATAGTTCACCAAAGGCAAGAATTAGTAGTTATCAATCATTAGATGAAGAACAATTATTAGAAGTAAATAAAGTATATGCTAAACTTGCAATACTAGAAAATGAACACATACTGGAACATGTAATTCCACATTCTTCAAATTCAAAATTAAGAGAAACAATAGGAAATGCTTTTTCATCTGCTGAAGTAATTCACTATGGAGATATAAAACAAGAATATGTATTAGAAATTCCTAAAGAAATTGTTGATATATTTGCATTAATTCAACAAGTAAATGGTATTGATAAAAATAGAGTAGAAGAATTAAAACAAGCACTAATAATAGCGGTACAAAGTGGAAAAGAAATTCCTCAAATACCAGAAATAGATTCACAAGTAAAAAATAATATTTCAATAGAAGAAATGTATGAACTAACAGAAGGAAAAGTAGAATATGGAAAAGCGAATTCTATTGTAAGAAATATGTTTTATTTGAGTAAATCAAGACAAAATGCAATAGCACTTTCAAATGCTTTGAGTGAAATATTAGGAAACGATTCAAGGTTTGAAGATATAATACAACACATAAGAGAAAATGGATTTAGAGTAGAACCAGAAATAATATCAAGGAAAAGTGGAAAAGGTGTAAAATTAAGTGAATCTGTAAATCTGAATTTACAAAAAGAAGAGCAATCTTTATCAGATGAAATAAGAAAATTATCACCTGAAGAATTAGAGATGGTTTTGCAAAATGGTGGGCTTTACAATGTTCAAGATATTATAACAACAACATTTAGTAATATAAGAGAAAATGAAAAGATAGATAAATCAAGATATTATGCAGAAGCAATAATTGCTCAATATAATTGGCAAGATATAGGAATAGAAGAATTTAAAGTTTCAGAAAGAAATGAATTGATAAAAAGACTTCAAGAAAGAAATTGTGTAGAAATATATGAAAGATTACAACAATTTGGAATTGAAGAAAGCCAAATACCAACAATATTATTAAATATTGCAACAAGAGAGGGGTTTTATGAGCAATATGTTCAAGGCAATTTAGAACAACTATTAAATACAAGACAAGATGTTTTACAAAACAATATCAATATAGAGGTTGTTGAAAGATTTTTAGGCTATTATGATATAGAAAATACAGGAATACGATTAAAAGATTATCAACAAAGAGCTTATGACAATATAAACAAAATATTTGAAGACAAGAAATTTGCACAAGTGATACTTCCAACAGGTGCAGGAAAAAGCTTTGTAGCTTTAGCACAAATGCAGCAATATGCTTTAACACATCCAAATAAAAAAATGCTTTATATAGCACCACAAGATGAAATATTAAATCAAATAAAAAGTTACATTGTAAAGTATGTACATGGAAAACAAGGAACGGTTGGAAAATCAGAAGATGAAATAATAGCAGAAATATTTCCTAATATAACATTTGAAACATATTCAGGTTTACTTGCTAAAAGAGGTCAAGAAGTAATAAAAGACCAATATGGAATAATTGTATTAGACGAATTACATAGAACAGGTGCAAAAGAATGGGAAGGAAAAATTGATACATTACTTGAAAATCAAACAGATGATGTAAGAGTTCTTGGAATAACAGCAACACCAACAAGAGATGTTGATGGAAGAGATATGGCAAATGTAACAGCGAAAAAACTTGGATATACAGATGAAGAGATTAAGCAAAGAAAACATTTAGCATCAAATATGACCTTGGAAAATGCAATAAGAATGGGATATGTAGTAAATCCGAAACTTGTTTATTGTAAATATGATTTAATTTCATCAGGTAAAATGGATGAATTAAGAGCAAAAATTGATAGTATAGAAGATGAAAGTAAAAGAGCAGAAGAATCACAAAAATATAATGAGTTAAGACAGAAATTAAATAAAGAAATAGATTCTGAAATTGGAGAAAAAGCGAGAAAAAAACTAGAAGAAGATGCTAGGAAAAATCTTGATACTGGAATTGGAAAAGAAGAAATATTAAGACAAAATGTAAAAAAAGGTGGAAAATATATAGTATTTATTCCTGTATCAGATCAAGGTGATATAGAAGATGAAAATGGAAATAGAATTGGTACA
>CAKPPL010000003.1 GCA_934177555.1 uncultured Clostridia bacterium | reverse complement strand
AGAAGTGGAATAGAGGCAAGAAGTGTAAATGTAGAAGACTTTGAATATTGGCTAGAACAAGCAGGAAAAACAAGTGTAAGAGATACATATGCGAATGCAGCAACATATGGAAATCCAAAAACATATACAAGTAACAAAAAATATCCATATTTATATCAATATGAAACAGGAGCAGGAATAAATTCAGACACAGTAGGAAGTGGAACACTAGGATTAAGTAAGACATATAAAAACGAAAATGGATATACAAACGGATTAACAACAAATACAAGTGGAGAAGCAACAGAAGGAAACTTAACAGTAACCCAAACATATTGGAATGCATCAATAACAGAAGCAAATTTTGGAGAAGGAGCAAAAGCATTATCTTCACCAAGCGCAACATATTGGTTGGCTTCGCGCTATGCTCTTTGTAACTCTGGTCATGCTTACTTTGGTTTGCGCTACGCTAACTCTAGCCTTAACGGCGATAGCTTGTTTAACTCAGTTGGTTACGCGAGCAGCAGCGGCTACCGTCTTCGTTCCGTAGTTTCTCTAAAATCTAGTGTCCAAATCGAAGCAAGCCCAACAGCCTCAAGCAGTACAGGAACAGCCCATCATATAACACAATATTAAAAGTAAGTAAAATCGCCACAAGAGGCCTTTGGTCTCTTGGCGATAAAAAAGGAGAATATATGAGTTGCATAACAATAATAAAAGAAATAAAAAATATACATCCAGAAGAAGTAGTACTTGCAAAAGTAGGAAGCTTTTATAAAGTTTATGGAAAAGATGCATATATAATCTCAAAAAACTTACAATATAAAATAAAAGAAGAAACAGGAATATTAAGTTGTGGTTTCCCTACAAAATCAATAAATAAAGTAATTGCAAAATTAGAAAAAAAGAAAATAAACTATATTATAATTGAAAGTAGGGACAACTACAATATAAATGAACATATGGACTTTAAAAACTTAAATAATTATTCAAAAGAATATCAAAAAGCCAAAATATATGTTAATAATCAAATTAGAATTGAAAGAATATATGAATATTTAAATAAAAATTCAACAAAAGAAGAATTAAAAAATATATTAAAGGAAATAGAAGAAACAATATATGCAAAAGGAAAAATTTAAAGTAATAAACTTTATTAGAGAATTATTAGTAAATATAGATAAAAATTTAGATAATTTCCCTAAAAAAGATATAGAAATAAAAAATAGAATAAGAAATGCTAGTTTTGATTTGTTAGAACTAGCATATGAAGCAAATGCGATAGAAAATGTGAATGAAAAAGCAGAAATACTAAATAAATGTATTTCTAAAGTAAAATTAATAGATTTCTTACTAAATTTAAGCTATGATAAACAAATAATAAATAACAAAAGATATTTAAAATTTGGAGAGTCATTAGACGAAATAGCAAAATACTTAATTGGTTGGAAAAAATCAATAAATAGTATTAGGGCATAGTTGTCGGTCTCGAAGCTGTTCTCTGTAGTTTTATGTTTGGTTGGCTTCACGCTATGCTAATTGTAACTCTAGTAATGCTAACTTTGGTTTGCGCTACGCTAACTCTAACCTTAACGGCAATAACATGTTTAACTCAGATGGTAACACGAACAACAACAACTACCGTCTTCGTTCCGTAGATTCTATACACTGTGGTTATGCAATTATAGATTGTATAAGAGATAATATAGAAACAAACTAGTGTCCTGTAGTTAGTAATAACTATAAAATAAAAATAGATAGATTTTTTTGCTAGTAGGTAAATAATACTCGAAAAGGATAAAATTTTAGAACTGTTTTTAAAGTAGTATATAGAATACTACTTTTTAAAACTTTAATTTATTATTACATAAATTCTTATAGCATAATCTAGAACAAACTAGACTATGCAAAGAAATTAAATTATTTTTGTATAAATATTCTCTCCTTTTCAACCTCCTTTTTACAGTTCTATATTTTGAATAATTACCATATTTATTTCTACCAATAAAAATAAAATTATCAGTATTCTTAAAAATTCTGGTTTTGGAATTTAATTTTAAATCCTCTTTTTCTAAAAATAAATTTAGTTCATTTAAACAATATCTTAGATAATCTTTAGATTCATGAAAAAGCAAAAAATCATCTTGATATCTAACAACACCTTTTATTTTCAATTTTTCTTTAATAAAATGGTCCATATCATTTAGATAAAATATTGCTAAAACTTGGCTTGTCATACAACCAATACTTAATCCTTCAGTATCACTATCAATGATAGTATCAAGAATATTTAAAGCTTTTTTATCTTTGATTTTAGCACGTAACTTCTTTTTCAGAATATCATGATTTATACTTGCAAAAAATTTACTAATATCACACTTTAAAATATAATAATTTTTATATCTAGTAGAAAAATATTGCCTATATTTCTTATAAAGCTCTAAACCTTTTTTCATTCCCATATCTTTTCTACTTGCAACATTAAAATCAAGAAGACAAGGCAAAATTGCTGGATAAAGGATATGCCTAGCAACTAAATGATTAATAATTTTATCAACCATACTCTGACTAACAATTCTTCTTTCTTTTGGTTCTTTAATAGTAAAAATATTATATGGAGCTACTTGATAGCTTTCAGTTTTCAAAGTATTGTAAATTCTAGAGATATAAACACATTTATACTCCTTAAAGAATTCAACTTTTTTCTTATTTTTGGTGTTTTTACAAACTTCATTAAATGAATCTATGATATTATCAAAATCATAGATATTTTCATATAAATAACCTAATCTTTTCATATGTACATCCTTAGCTATAAATTTTCAACATCTTGCTTAATTTTTTCAATAAAAGTATATGCTTCAAAAACAGATAAATTATCAACATCAACATTTTTAATTGAATCTAATATTTTTTCAATATTTTGATTAGAAGAATATTCAGTTGGGTTATACAAAATATTCTTTTCTAAAACTTTGACATCTAAATTTTCATTTTTGAATTTAGCTAAATACTTTTCTGAATTAGCACTAGGAAAACCACACTTGACAGTAGTAGAGTTTAAATTTGTTAATTTAAAACCAAACTTTTCTGATAAAAATTTAGCATCTTCATCTAAAGCAATTAAAAATATGCCTTGTCTAAATAAAAATATAGTGCCAGAATTTTCCTTCTTTAAATTGTTATAAGTTTCAACTAATTTACTCATTTGTACCTATCCTTTCTGTAAAATATAGTAAATATTATAAAATAAAAATGTAATAAAATCTATAAATTAATAGGAAGAAAATTCCAATTCAAATTGAGACTTTACAAATAAGCAATATTATGCTAGTACGAATACAAAAATAATATGAAAACATACTATCCGTAAGAAAATGTGAAAATTATGTGAATAGTATTTACAAAAAAAACATGAAATGATAAGATGTTCTAAGAATAAAAAGATGAGGAGGAAAAGTCGTGATTCAAGTAGAAAATATTACTAAAAAGTACGGAAGCTTTACAGCCGTAAAAAACATCAATTTCCAAATAGAAGAAGGTGAAATAGTTGGATTTTTAGGACCAAATGGAGCAGGAAAAAGTACAACAATGAACATGATAACAGGTTTTATAGAGCCATCATCAGGAAAAATAATTGTTGATGGATATGATATATCTAAAAAACCAAAAAAAGCTAAAAAACAAATAGGATACATGCCAGAAGGAGTGCCACTATATAGTGATTTAACAGTAAAAGAATTTGTAACATATATGGCAGAACTAAAAGGAGTAGCTAGAAAAGAGAAAAAAGAAAAAGTAGAAAAGGTCTTAGAACAAATTGGATTAACAGAAGTTCAAAACAAATTAACTAAAAATTTATCAAGAGGATATAAACAAAGGGTAAGTATGGCTGGTGCATTAGTAGGAGATCCAAAAGTAATAATACTTGATGAACCAACAGTAGGACTAGATCCAAAACAAGTAACAGAAATAAGAGCTTTAATAAAAAAATTAGGTAAAGACCATACAGTAATACTAAGTTCACACATATTATCAGAAGTAAGTCAAATATGTAACAGAGTAATAATTATAAATAAAGGTGAGATTGTTGCAATAGATACACCAGAAAACTTAGAAAGCAAGGTAGTAAAAGACAATTCTATATATATTACAGTTGAAGACCCTGAAAATAAAATGAAAACAATTAAAGAAACAATACCAGATATAAAACAAGTAAAATTAGTATCAGAAAATGAAGACAAAACTAAAAAATATATAATTACAGGAAAAGCAGATGTAGATTTAAGAAAAGCTATATTTGAAAATCTTGCAAAAGAAGGAATAACAATATTTGAAATGAAAAAAGCAGATGCAACATTAGAGGACGCATTTATGCAATTAATAAATACATCAAAAAAAGAAAAACAAGATAAAAAAAGTAACTCAAAAACAGATAAAAAAGAAAAAAAGATTGAAAAAGAAAGTAAAGAAAGTAAAAAAACAAATAAAGAAAAAACAGAAAACAAAAAAACAAAAACAAAAAAAGAAGGAGGAAAAAAATAATGTGGGCAGTATTCAAAAAAGAATTTAAAAGTTACTTTTTATCTCCAATAGGATATGTAGTTATAGGGATATTTTTATTCTCATTTAGTGTATTTTTTAATTTAACAACTATACAATATGGAAGTGTAGATTTAGGAAGCTTATATTACTATACAGCATTATATGGTTTAATGATAATAGTACCAATATTAACAATGAGAATGTTTGCAGAAGAAAGAAAATCTGGAACAGAACAATTAATATTAACATCACCAGTAAGTATGGTAGGAGTTGTATTTGGAAAATTATTAGCTGCAATGGCAGTAATAGGAGTTACATTACTAATATCAATAATGTTTTTTGTTATAGTAAGTTTCTTTGGTAGTCCAAATATAAAAGTATTATTAGTAAATATATTAGGATTTTTATTAGTTAGTATGGCAGCTATATCACTAGGAATGTTTGCATCAAGTATAACAGAAAATCAAATAATAGCAGGTATCATAACAATAGCATTTTTAATAATGTCATTATTCATGGGAGATTTAAATAGTGTATTTTCTAATTTATCATTAATTAGTTTCTACCAAAAATTCTCAACAGGTGTAATTTCATTAAGTGAAGTAGTTGGATTACTATCATTTACAGGAATGTTTATAGCATTTACTATTATTGTAATGCAAAGAAGAAAATTAGTTAAATAAGGAGAGAAAAATAGTGAAAAAGTTTTTAGAAATAATCAAAAACAAATGGCTAATAAAAGGCACAACAACAGTTGCATTAGTAGCAATAGTAATAGCATGTTATATGTTACTAAATTGGGGTGTAAAAAAACTTAACTTAGAAGATATAGACTTCACAGAAAAGAAACTATATTCTTTATCAGACGAAACAAAAAATAAAGTAAAAGAACTAGACAAAGATATAACAATACAATTAATAAATATGAATAATTATCAATACATTAAAGAATATGCTGAAAAATATACAAAAATTACAGATAAGATAAAAATAGAAGAAATTGCAGATTTATCATCAAGAGCAGATTTAATGACAAAATATAACCTAGAAAGTTCAGATAGTTTAGTCATAGTGAAAACACCAGATAGTGAAAAAATACTACAAATAAGTGATTTATATACATATGATTATTCAACATATGAACAAATAGATAAAACAGAAGAAGCATTAACAAATGCTATAGTAGAACTAACAATAGATAAAAAACCAAAAATATACATACTTACAGGAAAAACATATTACAACACAGAAAAATCTTTAACAGATATAATACAAAAATTAAATGAAGATTCAAATCAAGTTGAATATTTAGACATATTATCAAAAGGTAAAGTACCAGAAGATTGTGATTGCTTAGTAATAACAACTTTATCAACAGATATATCAGAATTAGAAAGAGATCAAATATTAGCTTATATCAAAAATGGTGGAAAAATAATGATGTTAACATCACAAAATCTTATAGAAACAGATACACCAAATTTTGATAAAGTATTAGCAGAATATGGAATAACTTTAGATTATGGAGTAGTAATCGAACAAGATACAAGCAAAATGTTATCAAATTCACCAGAATATATAATTTCAGAAGTTAATGCAGATTTTATGTCAGATATAGATATGAATATAAAAATGTGTGTAGTTGATGCTGGAAAGATAAAATTTGCAGATTCAGAACAACTAGAAAAATTAGGAGTTGAGTACAAAACATTAGCAAGTACAAGTGAAAAATCATTTGTAAGAACAAACTTCAATATAAATGGATTATCAAGAACAGCACAAGATGGAGAAGAAGAAGCAAGTATAATTGGAGCATCAGTAAGTAAGAAAATATCTGATGATGTTAAATCAGAATTAATAATATATTCAAATGAAATATGTGCATCAAATATGCAAATACCAGTAAGTAATCAATATGTAATGTATGCATATGATTTATATAATAATAAAGATGTAATATTAAATTCAATTTCACATTTAACTGAAAGAACAGATACAATTACAATAAGAAAAACAAGTGAAGAGGAAAAATATACAGTAACAGATAGCCAAAATACTATAATTAAAGCAATAATATTTATATTACCAGTATTAATTATAATTGCAGGAATCATAGTATGGCAAGTTAGAAGAAGAAGAAAATAAAAAATAAAATAGTTCCTTTACTGTATTTATGGAAGTAAATATACATATACTAAAACAAGAGGTAAATATGAAAGAAATATTGAAAATTGTGTTAGTAATTATAGGAGCATTAATAGGGGCCGGATTTGCATCCGGCCAAGAAATTTATTCTTTTTTTTATAAATATGGAAGTATAGGAATACTGGGAATAATCATAACTTGTTGGTTGATAACAGTAATGATTTATAAAACATTAAATATAATAAGCAAAAATAATATATATTCATATGAAGATTTTTTGAGAATATTTATAAAAAACAATAAAATAGTAAAAATAACAAATTCAATATTAAATATATTATTATTAATAACATTTTATATAATGATAGCAGGATTTGGAGCATATTTTGAACAAGAACTTGGAATATCAAAAATTATTGGAAGCATAATATTAAGTATATTATGTTTTATAGTGTTTTTAAGTAGTGTAAAAGGTGTATTAAAAGTAAGTGAATATATAGTACCAATACTAATAATTTTTATTCTAATAATAGGAATTATAAATTTGGGTTCTTTATCACATAGTTATAAAATATTACCAACTTCAAAAACAGGCTGGTTATTAAGTAGTATAACTTATTGCAGTTATAACATAATTCTATTAATACCTGTTTTAATATCACTAAAAGAACATATTACCAAAAGAAAAAATATTATATATATATCAGTTATTAGTGGAATAATAATGTTAATATTATCTGTAATTATATATTTTCTATTACTAAAATCGGATGTTATGATGTCAACATTAGAAATGCCAATAGTATATATAATTAGAAAATTTTATACACAATTTCAAAATATATATGCATTTATAATATTATCATCTATTTTTACAACAGCCATATCAATAGGAATAGGTTTTTTACAAAATATTGCTCAAAATAAAAAAAGTTATACACAGTTTGTTGTATTTATGTGCATAACTAGTGTGATATTTTCTAATATTGGGTTTTCAAAATTAGTCAATATTGTATATCCCATTTTTGGATATATAGGAATAATTCAAATTATAAAAATTTTAAAAATTGGTAAGACATAATACCAATTTTTTTTGTGTTCTTCCAAAAAATGTTTGCAAAAAAGAAAGCATATGGTATAATACAGGTGTAAAACCAAAAGACAAGGAGTAAAAAAATGAGAGATTTTTGGACTGAACAGATACAAAGTCAACAAAAAATCAAATATAGAAAATTAGCTCTATTAATTGGAATACTTTTAATAATTATTTCAATTATAATAATGATATTTGTATATATTTATAATACTAATTTTAGAAAATGGTGTGATAAAAACATTTTAGGAAAAGAAATATCACAAGAAAACACTAAAAGTATAGACATAGAAGAAGGAGAAAATGTACAAGTATATGCCTATGAAAAATATATATGTGTATTAAGAAAGAAAAAGTTAGAATATTATAATAAATTAGGAACAAAAGTAGATTCAATAGATATAGACATTAATAATGCAGTATTTACATCAGCAGGAAGATATATGGCAATAAGTGAAAAAGATGGTCAAAAATTTTATCTAATATGTGGAAAAGAAAAAATATATGAAGAAAAAATAGAAGGAAATATAAGCCAAATAAATGTGAGCAGAAATGGGTATGTTTCATTAGTAATATTAAATACAAGCTATAAAACAGTAGTAGATATATATGACCAAAAAGGAACAGAAGTATTCAAAACTAATTTAGTAACTTCAGTTGTAGCAGATGTAAGTATATCTAATGATAGCAAATATTTAGCAATAGCAGAAGTAGACATGTCAGGAATTCTAATAAAATCTAGTATACAAGTAGTATCAATAGAATCGGCAAAAATGTTATATAAATATGAAGCTCCAACAGATAAGTTAATTATTAACATATCATATCAAGAACAAAATAATATAGTTTGTATGTATAATGATTCTATAGATTTATTACAAGGACAAGAAAGTAAAGAAATAATAAATGTAAAAAATCAAGATATATCATTTATGACAATAAATTTGAGTAATAGAGTAGCATTATTAAAAGAAATTTCAACAGGTGAATATACATCAGACACAAATGTAAATATAATAAATCCAATTACTTCAAAGAAAAAAGAATATAATGTAAATGATATTGCAAAAGCAGTAAAAGCTTCAGATAATAAAATAGCTATAAATTTTGGAACAGAACTACATATAATCGATTCAAATGGATTTCTTATAAAAAACTATAAATCTGAAACAGAGATAAATGACATAGTTATTACAGATAGTTTAGTAGGAGTAGTTTACAGAGATAAAATTCAAATAATAAATTTGTAAAGGGGAAATTAATATGGGAATAATATTTGATGCTATATTAATAGCAATAATAGTTTTAAATATATTTATATGTTATAAAAAGGGGTTAGTAAAATTAGCAGTTGGATTAGTAGCAGTAGTTGCAGCAATTTTAGTGGCATTAATTTTTTATAAGCCTATATCAAATATGATAGTACAAAATACAGAAATAGATGAAAATATAGAAAAAACAATTATAGAAAATTTCACAACTAAAACAGAAGAAAATACAAATACAGAAAATAAAGGTTTTGATAAATATATAGAAAAATATGTTGATGATGCTATAAATAAAACACAAAACCAAATAGTAGTAGAAGCAGCAAATGTAATTTCAATAAA
Source organism: uncultured Clostridia bacterium (assembly GCA_934177555.1). GTDB lineage: Bacteria > Bacillota > Clostridia > TANB77 > CAG-508 > CAG-269. Next base: position 18,082 of record CAKPPL010000003.1, on the reverse strand, counting down.
AGTAATAGATATATGTACAATAATAGGATTGTTTATAATAGTTAGAATTGTATTGATATTGCTTACATTTATAGCAGATGCAATAACAAGTTTACCAATTTTAAAACAATTTAATGAAATTGGTGGAATAATTTATGGGGTAGTAAAATCATTATTAATAATTTATGCAATATTAGCAGTGTTATTCTTTATAGTATATACAACTGGAAACACAACAATATCAGATGCAATCTCAAACTCAATAATTACAAAAGTATTTTATGATAATAATTTATTATTAAATATACTATTTTAAAAAAATGTAAATTTTTTGTGAAAAGTTGGAAAAAAAAAGAATAATTATTGAAATTTAAAATGAAATTTGTTATAGTAAAATAGGATATAAGTAAATTAGGAGTGAGAAAATTGGCTAAAAAAGCAAATAACCAAAGAGAACCTGCTACAAAAAAGGTAAAAAAGAAATCAAAAATATTTAAAAAAATATTAATTACATTATTAATAATATTAATAGCACTAATAGGATTTTTTGTGTATAGAGTCCAAAGAAATGGTGGAGGTCTACAAGGACTATTGTCTACAATGGTTGGACATGATGAAGAAACATTAAAAAATTTAGAACCTATACAAGTATTATTAATGGGAGTTAGTACAGACAATGGAGGAAAACTAACAGACACAATAATAGTAGGAACTTATGATCCTAAAAATCAAAAAGCATCATTATTATCTATACCAAGAGACACATTTGTTGGAAAAAATATAAAAACAGGTGGAGGAAATGACAAAATAAATGCTTTATATCAAAAAAGCCCAGAAAGAACATTAGCAGCAGTAAATGAAATAACAGGCTTAGATATAAAATACTATATGGTAATAGACAATCAAGCATTAATAAAATTAGTAGACACAATAGGTGGAGTAGAATTCTACGTACCAAGAGATATGAAATATGATGATCCATCACAAGACTTACATATAGACTTAAAACAAGGAATGCAAACAATAAATGGAGAAAAAGCAGAACAACTATTAAGATTCAGAAAAGGAAATCATGGAGAAACATATTCAGAAGAAGATGGTGGAAGTAATGATTTAGGTAGAATGAATACACAAAGAAACTTTATGATAGAAACAGCAAAACAAACAATTCAAGCAAAAAATATATTAAAAGTAAAAGAAATAGTAGATATTGTTTATGAATATGTAGAAACAAATCTATCAATATCAGTAATAAAAGATTATGTACCATATGCAGTAAGTATTAATACAGAAACAATAGAAAGTGAAGTATTACCAGGAGTATCTGTAGGTCCACCAGATGGTGTACAATATTGGTTCTATCAAGTTGATAAAGAAAAAACAAAAGAATTAATAAATAAATTATATAATTATACAGAAAATGATGAAAATCAAACAAATGAATCAGCAAATACAACTGATACAAATACGACAAATACAACAGATACTAATAGTACAACAACTGTTGAAAAAACAGAAGCAGCAAAAGTAAAAATAGAAATAATTAATGGATCTGGTTCAAATTCAAAACTAAAAAGTGTACAAAAATTATTAACATCAAAAGGATATAAAGTTACAAAAACAAGTACAACAACCAATACAGCGAAAACAACAATAATAAATAAAACAGATGTAGATAAAAAAATAGAAAGCAATATAAAAGAGTTATTAGGAGTAGGAAATATTTCATCAAGTTCTGTAAGTTCAAGCAATGTAGATGTAACAATAATTATAGGAAAAGATTATAAATAAAATAGTGGAGGATATTCCTCCACTATAAAAAACTTTTTAAAATCTTCTTTTTTTCTTTTTTTCATATGAAAGCAATTTTGCCAAAACAATTAATACTAAAATAGCAAGTAATATTTGACAGATTATTAATAAAATATTAGATTTTTCTACATTATGTTCAGCAATTAAATCAGAAGAATACTCAATTCCATCAATATTATATGAAATTTTACCCAAAATTGCACCCTCTGCAATAGGAGCTGATATATTATCATTTAAAGTAATATTAGATTCTAAATTTTTTATATCAATATCATTTGAAATCAAAGATGTAATATCATTTTTTGCAATAATAGATAAATTTTTTGTGTCTTTAGTTGCATTAGATATTTCAATGTTTTTTATAACAGCATTTTTTTCAAGTATTTTTTCAATTTTATAATTAGAATATCCATAATCAAATAGATTAATGGTATCAACATATCTTGCACTTTTTCCAGTTTCTGTTGATTGTGCACCTAAAACTACACTAATTAATTCAATACCATCTTTTAAGCTAGAAGCAATTAGACAATTTTTGGCTTGAGTTGTATAACCAGTTTTTATTCCAATAGCATATTCATAATAATATTTGCTAGATGGACGCAATAAATCATTAGTATTTACAAAATAGCGTTGTTCATATTTGTCTGTTGCATTAATTGTACAAGAAGTTTTTGAAACTATTTCTCTAAAAGTGGAATTTTGCATACAATATTTTGCAATTAGTGCCATATCATGGGCAGTTGAATAATGATCAGCATTATGAATACCACTTGGATTTGTAAAATGAGTATTTGTACAACCAATTTCTAAAGCTTTTTTATTCATTAGTTCTGCAAAATCATTTATATTGCCAGAAATATGTTCTGCTAAAATGTAACCTGCTTCATTGGCTGAGTGAACTAAGAAGACATCTAATAAATCTTTAACAGTTAATGTTTCATTTACTTGTATAGCAGCATTTGAATACCCTGCTGGAATTGACATAACAGCATTATAACTAGCTGTTACATTATCAGATAAATTGCAATTTTCTAATGCTATAATTGCAGTTAATATTTTTGTTGTACTTGCAGGATACATTTTTTCATCAATATTTTTTCCAGCTAAAATTTTACCTGTTGATGAATCCATTAATATGGCAGCTTCAGAATAAACATTTAAATCTTCAGAAGCATAAGAGATATTACATAAAAAAAAGCTTATTAATAGCGTAAAAATAATTATTAAATATTTTTTATTTTTCATTGGTTATTGATACTCCTTATTTAGTTTAGTAGAAATATCATACAGTATTTGCAAATAAATTTCAAGAAAAATTGCATTAAATTTTAATTAATTTTTGAAAGGAGGATATATGGAATTTTTAAAGAAAAATATTCTGATATGTATAATAGCTATTATTACAATAATATCAGGTATATATTTCATGATAGAACAAAAAACATCTCAAAATAATATAGTAATTGAAAATACTAATTTAGAAGAAAACGATGATGAGATAATTGAAACTAAAAAAGATAATAAAATAGAAGATGATACAATAGAAGAAAATAAAATATATGTATATGTTACAGGAGAGGTAAAAAATAATGGGATAGTAATTTTAAACAATGGAGCAAGAATAAGTGATGCTATAGAAGCAGCAGGTGGACTAACAGAAAATGCAGATATATCAGAAATAAATATGGTATATGAATTACAAGATGGAATTAAGCTGAGTATTCCTAATAAACAACAAATTGAGGAAAATGAAAAGTTTAACTATATAATAACCAATTCTAATGATAATCAAAGTGAAGAGACAATTATAAAAAATACAAGTGAAAATAAAGAAAATAATGATTTAATTAATATTAATAATGCTACACAAACAGAATTAGAAACATTACCCGGAATAGGACCATCACTTGCATTAAATATAATTAATTATAGAAAAGAAAATGGAAGGTTTTCTTCAATAGATGAAATAAAAAATGTTAAAGGAATAGGAGATTCAAAATATGAAAATATAAAAAGATATATTTGCATATAAAATTATTGTCTAAAAAATATATTTATGATATAAATGATATATAGTCAAAAAAATGGGTATAATCAAAATAAATTACATATGGAGGAATATTATGAAATTTTATTATATCAGACATGGACAAACAGACTGGAACCTAGCTGAAAAAATGCAAGGAGGACAAACAGAAAAAGATTTGAATGAAAAAGGTGTGAAACAAGCAATAGAAACTAGAGAAAAATTAAAAAATATTGAATATGATATATTGATTTGTTCACCAATGAATAGAGCAATTCAGACTGCACAAATAATAAATGAAGGAAGAAATGTTCCAATAATAATTGACGAAAGACTTAGAGAAAGAAAATTAGGAGAAATGGAAGGAAATCCTATTACAGAAAAATGTGAAAAAGAAATATGGAGTTATGACCTAAATACTAAGATTGTAAATGGAGAAGATTTATATGAGTTTGAAACAAGAGTGCTAAAATTTATAGAAGAAATTAAAACTAAATATAAAGATAAATCTGTTTTAGTTGTTGCACATGGTGGAGTAGCTAAAATCGTAAAGGCATATTTGTATGGAAAACCAAAAGATAATAATTTAGATAATTATAAAATGGAAAATTGTGAAGTAATAAAAGCAGAGCTATAAAAAGTACGAAAGGAAAATAAAATGAAAAAAACATATTATGAAGTATTAGAAGTAGATAAAAATGCATCACAAGAAATAATTGAAAAAGCATATAAAACATTAGCAAAAAAATATCATCCAGATTTAAGAGATGAACAAGAAAAAAACGAAAATGAAGAAAAAATGAAAGAAATAAATGAGGCATATTCTGTTCTATCAGATAATTATAAGAAAAATCAGTATGATAAAGAATTATATAATAAGACAGTTCCAATAGAAGAATATAGAAAAATACTTCAAGAAAACCAAAATTTAAAAAGCAGAATTAATAAAACAAATAGGACTATAAAGCCACCTGTACAAAATGTATATGTACCTAATATAAAAAAGAAAAAATATACATTTAAAGAATATGTAAGGATTGCCATAACATTGATTGTTATAATTGCAGTATTATTTATAATAGCACAAATCCCACCAATTAAAAGGTATTTAATAAATTTATATAATAATAATATATTTGTAAAAGCAATAGTAGATACATTTGTTAAAACAATAAAAACAGGATTTTAATATAGAAAGGACTTAATTATGAAAGCATTAATAACAGGAGCTTCTTCAGGAATAGGAAGAGATATTTCAAGAGAATTAAGCAAAAAAGGATATGATTTAATAATTGTTGCAAGAGATTTAGAAAAATTAAATACATTAAAAGAAGAATTAAAGACTAATGTAGAAGTTGTAAGCATGGATATTTCCAATTCAGAAAATTGTAAAAAAATATATGAAGATTATCCAGATATAGATATATTAATAAACAATGCTGGTTTTGGAGATTGTGGATATTTTACAAAGACAAATTTAGAGAAAGAATTACAAATGATAAATACCAATATTGTAGCTTATCATACACTAACAAAACTGTATTTAAAAAACATGAAAAATAAGAATTCAGGAAAAATTCTTAATGTTGCTTCAATTGCTGGATTTATGCCAGGGCCACTTATGGCTACATATTATGCTACAAAAGCATATGTTGTAAGATTATCAGAATCTATAAGAGAAGAACTAAAAAAAGAAAATTCAAAAGTACAAATAAGTATATTATGTCCAGGTCCTGTAAATACGAATTTTAACAATGTTGCAAATGTAAAATTTGCTTTAAAAGGACAAAGCAGTGAATATGTTGCTAAATATGCAATAAATAAGATGTTTAAAGGAAAATTTTATATAGTACCAGGTTTAAAAATAAAATTGGCACGTTTGGGAGCCAAGATTGCTCCAACACCATTAGTGGCGAAGATATCATATAATATGCAAAAAAGAAAAGTACATGAGAAGTTTTAACTTCTATGTACTTTTAAATTTTTTTATAAAAATAGCACTAAATTATTGACAATATAATATAATAATGTTAATATGAAAACATAAACATATGAACAACTATTCATATAAAAGGAGGAAACATGGAACAGGAAAATATTGTAGATATAAAAAAAGTAAATAAAATAAAGAAAATTATGCCAAGTGATGATTTATTATTCGAAATAGCAGAAGTTTTTAAAGTATTTGGAGATACAACAAGAATGAAAATAATTAGTGCATTATTAGAAGCAGAATTATGTGTTGGAGATATAGCAGAAATAACAAATTCAACACAATCAGCTATTTCACATCAATTAAGAGTATTAAAACAAGCAAAACTAGTTAAATTTAGAAAAGAAGGAAAAATAGTTTATTATTCATTAGATGATGAACACATAAGAGAATTATATGAAATTACAAAGAAACATATAGAAGAAGGATATTCTCATAATTAAAAGGAGTGAAGGTTATGAAAAAATATGAATTTATATTAAAAGATTTAGATTGTGCAGCTTGTGCAAATGAAATTCAAGAAAAATTACAACAAAATCCTAAATTATATAATGTTAATGTTAATTTTGCAAAACTAAAATTAACATATGAAACAGAAGATGTAAGCATTGAAGAAGTAAGAAAAGCTGTAAAAGAGCAAGAACCAGATGTAGAAATGATAGATGCAAACTCACAAAAAGAAGATAAAGAAGAAAATAAAATTAAAAATCAAATTATAAGATTGATAATAGGAATTTTAGTTGCAGGTATAGGATTTTATGCAAAACTACCAGAGCAAATATCAAATATTTTTATAATAATAGGTTATGTAATATTACTTTATAGAACAGCAACAAATGCAATAAAAATGTTAATAAATAGTAAAAAAATAAATGAAAATTTTTTAATAACAATATCATGTATAGGGGCATATGCTGTAGGCGAACATATGGAAGGACTAATGGTAATAATTCTATATGAAATAGGAAAAATTTTAGAAGAAAAATCAATAAATAAGAGTAGAAAATCAATAAAAGATTTAATGAATATTAAACCAGAATATGCTAATTTAAAAATTGAGAATGAAATAAAAAAAGTAGAACCAGAAGAAGTAAAAATAAATGATGTAATAGTAGTAAAACAAGGTGAAAAAGTTCCATTAGATGGAATTGTAATAAAAGGAATGGCAGATTTAAACACAGCATCTTTAACAGGAGAAAGTAAATTAGTACAAGTACAAGAGGAAAGTAAAGTATTATCAGGTAGTATAGTAGTAGATGGAATTATTGAAGTAAGAGTAACAGAAAAATATGAAAATTCAACAGTAAAAAGAATATTAGAATTAGTTGAAAATGCAACAGATAAAAAAGCAAAGACAGAGACATTTGTAAATAAAGCATCATCTATATATACGCCAATAGTTATTGCATTAGCAATCATAGTTGCAATATTTTTACCAGTTTTCACAAATATACAATATACAAGTAAAGATGGAAGTATATATAAAGCATTAATATTTTTAGTAATATCATGCCCATGTTCAATAGCAATATCAGTACCACTTAGTTATTTCTCAGGAATAGGTAAATCATCAAAAGAAGGTATACTAATAAAAGGTAGTGACTATATTGATGCAATAAAAGACATAAAAGAAATAGTTTTTGATAAAACAGGAACATTAACAAAAGGAGAATTTGAAATACAAAATATTGAAACATATGAAAATAACTCAAAAGAAGAAGTGCTAAAATATGCTGTTATGGGTGAAAGTTATTCAAACCATCCAATAGCAAAATCAATAATAAAAAATAGCAATATATCTGTAGAAAATGAAAAAATTGAAGAATTCAAAGAAATAGCAGGAAAAGGGTTAACATACAAATACAATAATGAAATTGTTCTAGTAGGAAATTCAGCATTAGTAGGAAAAAAAGAAAAAAATGATGAAACCACTAAAATATATGTAAAAGTAGGAGAAAATGTAATAGGTTCTATTATATTAGGAGATACAATAAAAGAAGGAACAAAAGAGGCAATAAAGAAATTAAGAGAACTTGGTATAAAAACAAGTATGTTTACAGGAGACAACAAAAACATAGCTAAAAAAATAGGCAAAGAAATAGGAATAGAAAATATAAAATCAGAGATGTTACCACAAGATAAATATGATGAATTAGAAAAAATAATAAATAAATACAACAAATATAAAGTTGCATTTGTAGGAGATGGAATTAATGATTCTCCAGTACTTGCAAGAGCTGATGTTGGAATTTCAATGGGAGGAATTGGTTCAGAATCTGCAATAGAAGCTTCAGATGTTGTTATAATGACAGATAATATATATAAAATATTAGATGCAATTAAAATATCTAAAAAAACTTGTGGAATAATAAAACAAAATTTAATATTCTCAATAGGAGTTAAAATCTTAATATTATTTATGAGTATCATAGGATTAGGAGGAATGTGGGAAGCAGTATTTGCTGATGTTGGTGTAACCATTTTAACAGTATTTAACACATTAAGAATCTTAAAATAGAATATAAAATAACAAAAAGCTTGATAATATCAGGCTTTTTTGCTACAATAAAGGAAAATAAGAAAGAGGAAGAAAAATGTCAAGTCAAGAAGATGTATCAGAAAAGTTTATAAAATATCATATGCCAAGGTGGAATGAATTACCTGATATAGACTTATATTTGGATCAAGTTGTTAATTATTTAGAAAGATATTTAGGAATATTTTCAGTTAATAAAGATGAGAAAATAATAACAAAAACAATGATAAATAATTATGTTAAACAAAATATAATACCTGCTCCAAATAAGAAAAAATATAATAGAACACATATTGCATATTTATTAGTTATATGTGTACTTAAACAGGTATATAGTATTAATGATATAGGAAAATTAATCTCATTAACAATAGAACATTATGATACAGGAAAAGCATATAATAGATTTTGTGCTAATTTAGAGGTATCAATGAAACATGTATTTACTAAAAAGGAATTTCCAAATTGCGAAAAAATGACACAGGAACAATATTTATTGAAAAATGTAGTTCAATCATTTGCAAATAAAATTTATGTGGAATTCACATTTTTAAATATATAAAAAGAGTTAAGAAAATTTAGAAAAAATACTACTAATTTTAATATAAATGTGATAAAATAACAAAAAATAAAGACAAGGAAGGATTGAATAAAAATGTCAGTGGCAAAGTATAAAAGAGTACTTTTAAAATTAAGTGGAGAAGCACTTGCAGGAGAACAAAAAACAGGAGTAAATGCAGAAGTAGTAGGAAAAATATGTGATAAAATAAAAGAAGTAGTAGATATGGGAGTACAAGTAGCAATAGTAGTTGGAGGAGGAAACTTCTGGAGAGGCAGAAATGGACATCAAATGGAAAGAACTACAGCAGATTATATGGGAATGTTGGCAACAGCAATGAATGGATTAGCATTACAAGATGCATTAGAAGTAAGAGGAGTACATTCAAGAGTTCAAACAGCTATAGAAATGAGAGAAATAGCAGAACCATTTATTCAAAGAAAAGCAGAAAAACATTTAGATAAAGGAAGAGTAGTAATATTTGCATGTGGTACAGGGCATCCTTATTTTACAACAGACACAGCAGCAGTATTAAGAGCAACAGAAATAAAAGCAGATATAATATTATTAGGAAAAGCTATTGATGCAGTATATTCTGCAGATCCAAAAATTCAAAAAGATGCTATAAAGTTTGAAGAAATATCATATTTAGATGTATTAAATAGAGATTTAAAAGTAATGGATTCAACAGCAACAGCAATGTGTAGAGATAATAATATACCATTATTAGTTTTTGGAATAGCAGATCCAGAAAATATAGTAAGAGCCGTTAAAGGCGAAAAAATAGGTACAATAGTATCATAATAATATAAAGGAGAGAAAATTATGGATTATACAGATTTAAAAGAAAGAATGGAAAAATCAATAGGAGCATATAGTGAAAAATTATCAGAAATTAGAGCAGGAAGAGCTAATCCTGCAATATTAAATAAAATCAGAATAGATTATTATGGAACACCAACACCAATTAATCAAATGGCAGGAATATCAGTACCTGAAGCAAGATTAATAGTAATACAACCATGGGACATTAGTGTATTAAAAGAAATAGAAAAAGCAATTTTAGCATCTGACATAGGAATAAATCCAAATAATGATGGAAAAGTAATAAGACTAGCATTTCCTGAATTAAATGAAGAGAGAAGAAAAGAACTTGTAAAAGAAACAAAGAAAATAGCTGAAGAAGCCAAAGTTTCTATAAGAGCAATCAGAAGAGATGGTATAGATGAAGCAAAATCAAAACAAAAAAATAGTGAAATAACAGAAGACGAATTAAAAAATGCAGAAACAGAAATACAAAAAATAACAGATAAATATATAGAAGAAATTGATAAAATATTAGCAAATAAAGAAGAAGAAATCATGAGTGTATAAACACTCTAAAGGGGAAAAAATGGAATTTAGGGAACAATTAAAAGAGTATCAAAATCAAGTAAATATTGAATTAGAAAAATATTTGAGAAAACAAGAATGTCCTGAAAAGGTATTAAATTCTTCAATGGAATACAGCCTTATGGCTGGTGGAAAAAGATTAAGACCAATATTAGTAATAGCGACATATAAGTTATTTAGAAATGATGTAGAAAAATGTATGCCATATGCTGTAGCGATTGAGATGATACACAATTTTTCTCTAATTCATGATGATTTACCAGGAATAGATAATGATGATTTTAGACATGGTAAATTAACAAACCATAAAAAATTTAATGAAGCAACAGCAATACTAGCAGGAGACGAGTTATTAAATAATGGGTATTTAGTAATAAGTAATGACTTAAAAAATAGTAAAATAGAAGAGTTAGAAGATAAATTAAAAGTATTTGCAGAATTTTCACAAGCAGTTGATAGAATGATAGCAGGAGAATATATTGATACAGAATATGAAGGAAAACAAATATCAGAAGAATATTTAGAATATATTCATAAAAATAAAACAGGAGCATTACTAAGATTATGTGTAAGAATGGGGGCAATACTTGCCAATAGTACAGAAAATGATTTACAGAAGTTAACAAATTATGCAGAAAAGATTGGATTAGCATTTCAGATAAAAGATGATATTTTATCTGAAGAAGGAAATGAAGAGATTTTAGGAAAGCCTGTAGGAAATGACAAAGAAATGGAAAAATGTACTTATGTATCAAAATATGGTTTAAATGAATCAAAAGAAATTCTAAACAAAATAATCCAAGAAGCAATTCAAGAATTAGATGAATATGGCGAAAATGCTAATTTCTTAAAAGAACTTGCTCTTTATATAAAAGATAGAAATAAATAATATATTACAAATAGAAGGGAAAATAGTAATGGAATATGATAAACAAAATATGCCAAAACATATAGCTATAATAATGGATGGAAATAGAAGATGGGCAAAATCCCAAGGAAAGCCAGCTAGTTTTGGACATAAAGCAGGAGCAAAAACATTAGAAAATATTGTAAGATATGGAAATAAAATAGGTCTAAAATATATAACAGTATATGCTTTTTCAACAGAAAACTGGAAAAGAACAGAAGAAGAAGTAAAAGCATTAATGACATTATTACAAAATTATTTAGATGACTATAGTAAAAGAGCAGATTCAGAAAATATAAAAGTAAAAATATTAGGAGATATAAAAGCACTTTCACCAAAAATGCAAAAAAGCATTATAAATTGTATGGAAAGAACAAAAGATAATACAGGAATAACATTCAATATTGCATTAAATTATGGTGGAAGAGATGAAATTGTAAAAGCTGTAAAGAAAATAGCAGAAGAAGTTAAAAATGGAAAGATAAGTCCAGAAAATATAAATGAAGAAATGATTTCCAACAATTTGTATACAGCAGGAGAACCAGATCCAGATTTAGTAATAAGAACAAGTGGTGAAATAAGATTAAGTAATTTTTTACCATGGCAATTAGTATATTCAGAAATGTTATTTATAAATAAAAATTGGCCAGATTTTAACGAAAAAGACTTAGACGAAGCAATTTTAGAATATCAAAAAAGAACTAGAAAATTTGGAGCAAATTAAAAAGAAAGGAAAAATAAAAATGGATATTAAAAGAATAATGTCAGCCTTATTAGGATTTCCTTTAGTTGTAGTAATATTAACATTTGGAAATAAATATGTAGTAGATATATTTTTAACTGCAATAGCTTTTTTAGCAATGCAAGAATATTGTAATGCAGTACAAAAAGATTCAAAACCAATTAGATGGTTAGGATATATGTCTTGTATTTTTATAGCATTTGTACATATAGTACCAGAGAGATTTCCAAAAGAAATAGTAAATAATATATTGTTTTTATCTGTGCCAATTATAATAGTAATATCTTTTTTACAAGTTATTATAACAAATATGAAAACAAACTTTAAAGATGCAGCATACACAATATTTGGAATATTATATATAGTAATTTGTGTATCATGCATAGCATTAATAAGAGGATTAAACAATGGAAGAATATTAGTATGGTATGCAATAATTGCTGCTTGGGGGACAGATACATTTGCTTATTTAATAGGTAAGAGATTTGGAAAACATAAATTTAGTAAAGTAAGTCCTAAAAAGTCAGTAGAAGGATGCATAGCAGGCATTGTAGGAGCTGTAATAACAGTTATTATATATACATATATAATAAATAACATATATGATTTAGGATATTCATATATATACATTAGTATAATAACAATTATATTAAGCATAATAGGACAAATAGGTGATTTTACAGCATCTAGTATAAAAAGATATGTTGATGTAAAAGATTATAGTAATTTGATACCAGGACATGGTGGAATGTTAGATAGAATAGATAGCTTAATGTTTTTAGCACCATTTGCATATATATTTTTTAATATGATGTAAAACAGGAGGTTGTGTTGATTAATTTTATAGTAAATACAATAAAAATAATATTTTTATTAGGTTTTTTAATATTTATACATGAGGGAGGCCACTTTATTGTAGCTAAGTTATGCAAAGTAAAGGTAAAAGAATTTGCAATAGGATTTGGAAAAATAATCTGGCAAAAACAAGGAAAAGAAACAAAATATACTTTAAGAATGATTCCACTAGGAGGATTTAATAATTTATTAGGTGAAGAAGAAGAATCAAATGAAGAAGGTTCATTTTCTAAAGCAAGTATATCAAAAAGATTAGCAATAGTAATTGCAGGAGCAACTGTAAATATATTGTTTGGAATAATTGTATATTTTATTTTGATATCTACAGTTGGAATTCAATTTGCAGATCCTACAAGAGATACAATAGTAAATAGATTATATTATGGTGCCAAAGGAACAGGAAATTTTATATTATCAATTTTTGACAGTATAAAGATTTTATTTACAGGTGGATTATCAACAGATCAAATGGTAGGAATAGTTGGAATTTCAGAAGTGGTTGTTCAAACTAATGGAATATTAAATTATATATATTTATTGGCAGTAATATCTGTTTCATTAGGTGTAACAAATTTATTACCTATACCAGCATTAGATGGTGGAAAAATAGTAATATTACTTATAGAATTAATTAGAAGAAAACCAATGAAAGCAGAAACAGAAGCAAAAATACAACTAATTGGATTATCAATATTAATAACTTTATCCATATTAGTAACTTATAATGATATTGTAAGGATATTTTAGAAAAGGATTGAAGCATATGAAAAAAAATATAAAAAATAACAAAGGATTAACTTTAATAAGTCTTGTTGTGGCAGTAAGTATTTTAATAATAATTTCAACGATGCTAGTATATAATGCAAAAAATGGTTCTAAAATGAGAACATTATATTTAATGGAAAATGATATTGAATTATTAAATGACAAAATAAGTGCTTTTTATACTAAATATGGAGCATTGCCAATAGAAATACAATATATATTTACTGATAGAATACAAGAAATAAATGATGCAAATCAATTAAATAATAAAGATGCAAGTAATCAATATTATATATTAGATTTACATGCCTTAGATGGAATTACGTTAAATTATGGATCAGATTATAAAAATGTTCATAATGAAAAAGATTCATACAAATATGATGATATTTATTTTATTAATGCAGAAAGTCATCAAATTTATTATGCAAAAGGTGTAAAAGTAGGAAACAAAACATATTACACAAGTGAGTAAAAGATAAAAACATTATGTTTTTGTCTTTTTTTATTAAAAATTTCAGATAATTATTGTAAAAAAATAATAAATATGTTATATTATTTATGTATTATTTTTCAATACATTCATTGCAACTTAGGAAGACACAAAAATAATTTATTTCATAAATATTAGATTCGTTTTATTTCTAATATGAAAAATCAATTAGAAAAAGGAGTGATGCTAAAACACGTTTATTTTTTGTGCTTATGATGTAATAAAAAAACAAATGAAGACAAATTAAAATAAAAAAATATAAGGAGGAATAATGATAATAAGAAAAGAAAATAAATTAGTCATGAAAGATGACATTATGTTTAAAGCGTTTTTTAGTAAAATAGGAAACGAAAAATATTTAAAAGATTTTTTAAGTGCTATAATAGGAGAAGATTTAGAAATCAAGGAAGTAATACATGATGCAAGATTAGAACAACTTGCAAGAGAGCAAAAATACGGAATATTAGATTTAGAAGTAAAATTAAAAAATGGAGAAATAATAAATATAGAAATGCAAATGCAGAACCATAATAATATGGAAAAAAGGACAACATTTTATGCTAGTAAAAAGATTACAGAACAATTGGGAAATGGTGTGATTTATGACAATATAAAAAAAGTTATTGTAATTGCAATATTGGACTATACTTATTTAGATGTTCCAGAATATGTAACTAAAACTGTAAGAGTTGCAGAAAAGCATAGAGATTATCAAATAAATAATGAAGTAGAATATTATTATATAGAACTAGACAAGTTTAGAAAAGAAAATCCAGATATGAAAGAAAAAATAAATCAATGGTTAGCTTTCATAGATATGGAGAGGGGGGACCTATTAGAAATGGCTAAAAAAGAAAATAATTTGGTAAAAGAAGCAAATGAAAAATATAATATACTTACAGGAGAAGAGGAGATAAAAAGACTTGCAGAAATAAGGCTAATGTCTGAAATGGAGGAACAAGCAGCACTATCGACAGCAAGAGAAAGAGGAAAAAAACAAGGAATGGAAGAAGGAAAAAAGCAAGGAATGGAAGAAGGAAAAAAGCAAGGAATAGAAGAAGGAAAGAAGCAGGGCATAGAAGAAGGTGAAAGAATCCAACAAATAAAAATAGCAAAAGAATTATTAAAAACAAGTATGTCAATAAATGAAATTGAAAAAATAACAAAATTAAGTAAATCAGAAATAGAACAGATAAACAATAAAGATTAAAAAATTAAAATAGCAAGAGAAATCTTGCTATTTTAGCATATATGTAGTAAAATATATAAATGAAAAAAGAAGGATATGAAAAGCATGGAGGTAAACAATGTATAGGACACATAATTTAGGAGAACTAAGAAAAGAAAACATAAACGAAAAAGTAGAACTATCTGGATGGATACAAAAAATAAGAAATTTGGGTGGAATGGTATTTATTGATTTAAGAGATCAATTTGGAATAACACAAATAGTAATAAATGATGAAGAATTACAAGAACAAGCCAAAGAACTTACAACAGAAAGTTGTATATACATAACTGGTAAAGTAGTTGAAAGAAGCAGTAAAAACCCAAAAATGAAAACAGGAGAAATAGAGGTAGTAGCTGAGAAAATAGAAGTATTAGGAAAATGTAAAAATATTTTGCCATTTGAAGTAAATACAGAACAAGAAGTAAGAGAAGATTTAAGACTTGAATATAGATTTTTAGATTTAAGAAATCAAAAGTTACATGATACAATATTATTACGTTCAAAAATTTTGAAAACATTAAGAGATAAAATGGATGAACTAGGATTTGCAGAAATTCAAACACCAATATTAGCAAATTCATCACCAGAAGGAGCAAGAGATTATTTAGTTCCAAGTAGAATTCATCCAGGAGAATTTTATGCATTACCACAAGCACCACAACAATTCAAACAATTACTAATGGTTAGTGGTTTTGATAAATATTTTCAAATAGCACCATGTTTTAGAGATGAAGATCCAAGAGCAGATAGAGCACCAGGAGAATTTTACCAATTAGACTTTGAAATGAGTTTTGCAACACAAGAAGATATATTCAAAGTCATAGAAAATGTAATTCCATATACATTCAAAAAATTTACAAATTGGAAAGTAGATGAAGGTCCATTCATACGTATACCATATAAAGAAGCTATGGAAAAATACGGAATAGATAAACCAGATTTACGTAATCCATTAATAATACAAGATGCCACACAATTATTTACAGATACAGAATTTAATGCATTCAAGAATAAAACAGTAAAAATTATAGTTGTACCAAATGGAGCAGAACAGGGAAGAAAATTCTTTGACAAAATGACAGAATATGCAGTATCAGAAGAAGTAGGAGCAAAAGGACTAGCATGGACTAAATATGAAAAAGATGGTAATATATCAGGAGGAATTGCCAAATTTATAACAGAAGAAATAAAAGAAAAATTAGAAAATGAATATTCTGTTAAAGCAGGAGATAGTATATTTTTTATAGCAGATGAATTTAATAAAGCACAAAAAATATCAGGTTTAATCAGAATTGAATTAGGAAAAAGATTAGATCTAATAGAAAAAGATGTATATAAATTCTGTTTTATAGTAGACTTTCCAATGTATGAATTATCAGATGAAGGAACCATTGATTTCTGCCATAATCCATTTTCAATGCCACAAGGAGGATTAGAAGCATTAAATACAAAAAATCCACTTGATATATTAGCATATCAATACGATTTAGTATGTAATGGATATGAAGCAGCATCAGGAGCAGTAAGAAATCATGATCCAGAAATTATGGTTAAAGCATTTGAAATAGCAGGATATACTGAAGATGATGTAAAAAATAGATTTGGAGCATTATATAATGCATTCCAATATGGTACACCACCACATGCTGGTGCTGCACCAGGAGTAGATAGATTAGTAATGTTAATAGCTAACTCAAATAATATAAGAGAAGTAATAGCATTTCCAAAAAATAAAAAAGCCAGAGACTTACTTATGAGAGCACCATCAGTTGTATCAAAACAACAATTAGATGATGTACACATACAAATAAAAGAATAAACTTTACAAAAATAAAAATACATGATAAAATAAACAAAAATAAAATCTGATGAAAAAGCAAAGTAAATATAGTTACAAAATATTACAGAGAAAAATAGCAAAGCTGAGAGCTATTTATATTTAATATATTGAAAATTCACTTTGGAGGACTTATTCTGAAATAAAAGTAAGAATAAGCGGTTGAACCGTTAAAACTAAATGAGGTTAATAAAAATATTAATAAAATTAGGTGGTACCACGAAAGAATCATTCGTCCTGATAAAAGGATAGGTGATTCTTTTAATTTTATTATAAAGAAAGGAAAATAAAAAATGCAAGAACAAATTGAAAAAATCAAAAAAGAAGCAGAACAAAGGATTCAAGAGATAAAAAATTCACAAGAGTTACAAGATTTGAAAGTAAAAATGTTAGGAAAAAAGAGTGAATTATCTAGTTTATTAAAAGGTCTAGGAAATTTGTCAGCAGAAGAAAGACCAAGAGCAGGAGCATTAGTAAATGAAGCAAGAAAAGCAATAGAAGAAAAAATAACAATAGCAGAAGAAGCAATCAGACAAACAATGTTAGAAGAAAAAATTGAACAAGAAACAATAGATATAACATTACCAAGTACAAAAATAAAAAGAGGAAGCAAACATCCAGTAAATAGAGTAATAGAAGAAATAGAAGATTTATTTGTATCAATGGGATATGATGTTGTATCAGGACCAGAATTAGAAACAGATGAATTTTGTTTTGAAAGGCTAAATTTACCAAAAGGACATCCAGCAAGAGACATGCAAGATAGTTTCTATATTACAAATGAATATCTATTAAGAACGCAAACATCATCTGTACAAGCGAGAACAATGTTAGCAAATACAGAAAAAACACCAATAAGAATGATATGTGCAGGAAAAACTTATAGAAGAGAAGATGATGCTACACACTCACATCAATTTGGTCAAGTAGAAGGACTTGTAATAGATAAAAA
>CAKPPL010000002.1 GCA_934177555.1 uncultured Clostridia bacterium | reverse complement strand
AAATAAAGGGGAATTATTATTTGTTGGAACAATAGAAGAAATGAGAAAAGAATTAAAAGAAAATAAATCATTAGAAGAATTATTTATGGAGATAACAAAAAATGATTAATAAAATAAAGCAATTAACAAAAATATTTATTATTGATTATTATCAAAAATTAAATATAATAAATAATAAAAAAATAAATAAAAAAAATATATTATTTTGGTTAATAGGAATATTAGTTATAACATTAACATATTTGTCACTACAAGCAATTAAATATTTAATAAGAACAGGAGAACCAATATTATTTTTAAAAATATATTTACCAATAATAGCATTTTTTATTTTATTTCAATTAATAATGCTAACAAGTAATATATTTTATTATTCAAAAGATTTAGAGCAAGTACTTCCATTACCAATAAAACCAATAGAATTATTATTATCTAAATTGATAACAACAATAATAATAATATATTTTATGGAAGCATTATATTTGGTAATTCCATTATTAATGTATGGATTATTAGTACAAAGAACAATAATATATTTTATTTTATTAATATTTGTTTTATTTATTTTTCCAATATTATTTACAATAATAATTAGCACAATAATGTTGATTTTAATGCAATTCTCAAAATTAATAAAAAATAGAGATATTTTTCAATTAATAATAACTTGTTTATTAACTTTTATTTTAACATATTTTTTTGTACAAAATAGTACAGTAATTTTATTAAATAATGTAGAAAATAATTCAATAAAAATAATTAGCGAAAAAATGGATAAAATAAATAATTATTTTTTAATAATTAATCCAATAATAAAAATATTAACAATAAATAATTATTTAATAATAATAAAAAATATATTAAAAATAATTTTATTTAATTTTTTTGCAATTTTATTATTTATTTTTATAGGAAATAAAATTTATTTAAAAAATATATTAAAAAATATTCAAAAAAATAATTCAATAAAAAAAATAAATAAAAAATATAAATTCAATAAAAAAAATAAAATAAAAAAATATGTAGAAAATGATATAAAAAAATTAATAAAAAATCCAATATATTTTTTACAAAATATTTTTCAATATTTTTTTATAAAAATAATATTTTTAATAAATATATTTTTGCCATCATTTTTACAACAAATAAAAAATGAAAATATAATAGAAGAAATTGGAACTGAAGAATTCAAATTGCAATGTACATTAATTGTAATAGGAATAATACAAATTATATTTACATTTTGCAATTTATCAATAACAGCTATTTCTAGGGACGGGCAAGATGCAATATTTATAAAATATATTCCAATTTCATTATATACACAATTTAAATTAAAGAATTTACATCAAATATTAATAAATACATTGGTAATTATTTCAATAATATTAACAATTTATTTTAATGTTACAGGATTACAAATATATTATGGAATAATAACATTTTGTATTTCAATGTGGTTAAATATAATAAATAGTTATTTAATGGTTTTAATTGATTTAAAAAAACCAAATTTAAATTGGACAGATAATGCATCTTTAACAAAAGATAATAATAATAAATTATATCAATATGTATTAACAATTTTTATTATTTTAATATTAAATTATTTTTCAAAAATATTTAAAAATATTAATTATATAAAATCAATAATAATTATTAATTTAATTTTTATTTTATTTATTTTAATTTTAAAAAAATATATAAAAAATAAAATAAATAAATTATTCGAAAAAATATATTAAAAATAAAATAAAAAAAATAATATTACTAATTTTAGTGATATTATTTTTTTGTTCTAAAAATAAAACAAGCATAATAAAATATAATATATATTTTTTGAAAGGGTGAATGATAATGAAAAAAAATACAAAAAAAATAATATTAATAATAATAACTATAATAATTATTATTTTTGCAATATATTTTATATGGAATAATATTAGTATTCAAAAAAATAATGAAAATTATCAAAATTATACTCCACAAGAAGAAATATCAGATGAACAATTAAGACAAACAAAAGTAGTATTATTTTTTGAAAATATTGAGACAGGGGAAATAGAATCAGAGGTAAAATTAATAGATTCAAAAAAGCTTATAGAAAATCCAAGTAAAGAATTAATTTTATTATTAATAAAAGGGCCACAAAGTAGTAAATTGAAAAAATTAATTCCTGATGGAACGATTTTACATGATGTAAAATTAGAAGGAACATGTGCTGTTATTAATTTATCAAGTGAATTTTTAAATTGTGAAAATAAGGAAAAAACAATTAATAGTATAATAAATACTTTAACCAATTTAAAGGAAATAGAATCTGTTAAATTTTTAATTAATGGAGAAGAAAATGAAAATTTTTCAGAAATATATGTAAAAAATAAATAAAAAGAAAAAATTATAATATATGTTTAAACATATATATATAATTTTTTTTATTTTTTTAGAATTTTATATAATTCGATATATTTTACAAAATTATTAAAATTGCATAAAAAATGTTCAACATCATTTAATGATTTACATGTATCTTTTTTTAATGCTTTAAAATCAAATTTTTTTTTCTTTTTAGGACCTGGTTTAGGAGGTGGTTTTGGTGGAGAAGGCTTAGGAGGTGGTGGTAAAGGATTATTACATCTATAATTATAATAAGGATAATTATAAAAATTATTCATAAAAATCACCTCACATATAATATAATATGTAAATTAAAAATAAATGTTGAAAAAAAGTATAATTATGTGCTAAAATAATAATATTAATATATTAAAAAAAGAGGAAAAAAATAATGGGAATTTTATATATTGTAGCAACTCCAATAGGTAATTTAGAAGATATAACACTAAGAGCATTAAAAATATTAAAAGAAGTTGATTTAATTGCAGCAGAGGATACAAGACAAACATTGAAATTATTAAATCATTTTGAAATAAAAAAATCATTAATTAGCTATCATAGACATAATGAAGATGTAAAAAGCGATATTTTAATAGAAAAATTAAAAGAAGGAAAAAATATTGCTTTAGTTTCTGATGCAGGTACACCAGGAATCTGTGATCCAGGTGAAGAAATAATAAAAAAAGCAATAGAGGAAAATATACAAATTATTCCAATTCCTGGAGCATGTGCAATGATAAATGCATTAGTTTGTTCAGGAATAGATACAAATGAATTTTTATTTTTAGGATTTTTACCATTAAATAAAAAAACAAGAAAATTAAAATTAGAAGAAATAGAAAAATCAGAAAAAACCATCATAATTTATGAAGCACCACATAAAATGAAAAGTACATTACAGGATTTAAAAGAAATATTACAAGATAGAAAAATTGTTTTAGTAAGGGAATTGACAAAAATTCATGAAGAATTTATTAGAGAAAATATTGAAGAAATATTACAAAAAATAGATGATTTAAAAGGTGAAATGATTCTTATAATAGAAGGGAATAAAGCAAAAAAACAGGAAAATAATTTTACAAATTTTACATTAGAAGAACATTATAAGTATTATGAAATGCAAGGATTTGAAAAAAAAGATATAATAAAAAAAATAGCTAAAGATAGAAATGTAAGTAAAAATGAAATATATCAAAAATTTATAAATTAAAAAGAAGAAGATTTTATTCTTCTTCTTTTTCGTCTAATTCTGCAATTTTTTGAGAACACTTTGAACAGATTAATTTATCTTTATAAGACATTAAGTTTTTTGTATTTCCACAAAAAACACAATTAGGTTCATATTTTTTTAATATAATAGATGAGCCATCTACATAAATTTCGATAGGATCTTTTTCAATTATATCAAATTTATTTCTGATTTCTATCGGAATAACAACTCTACCTAATTCATCAACTTTTCTAACAATTCCTGTTGATTTCATAATTGGGCCTCCTTAAACATTATTATCAATTCAATATATATCATAACATAAATAAATTATTAGGTCAATTAAAATTATTAAAAATATAAAAAAATGTGATACTTATAAATATTATATAATATAAATATAATACAAAGAAAAAATTAAATTGAGGATAAACATATGCTAAATATATTATGGCCAATATTTATAATTATTTCTATTATTTATGCAGTAATATCTGGAAATATAGAAAGCTTAAATAATTCAATTTTTGAATCTACAGAAAATGTTGTAAATTTTTCATTAACATTATTAGGAATGACATGTTTGTGGAGTGGAATAATGGAAATTGCATCAAATACAAGTATAATAGAAAATTTATTCAAATTATTAAATCCGATAATAAATTTATTATTTAAGAATTTGAATAATGAATCTAAAGAACATATTATTATGAATATAATTGCAAATATATTAGGATTAGGTAATGCAGCTACTCCGTTAGGATTGAAGGCAATGAAAGAATTACAAAAAGATAATAAAAATAAAGATATTTTAAGTGACAATATGATGATGTTGATAGTATTAAATACAGCATCATTACAAATTATACCGACAACAGTATTAACAATAAGAAGTTCATTAGGTTCTAAGAATCCTACAATGATTATATTGCCAGTATGGATTTCAACAATTTGTGCAGCAATTATTGGAATTATAATAACTAAAATAATTATTAAAAGGGGTAAATAAGATATGAATATTATTAATTATATATCAATTATAGCGATGCCAATGGTAATTTTTATAATAATTGCTAATGCTTTAAAACAAAAAATACAGGTTTTTGATATATTTTTAAAAGGAGCAACAGATGGGATTGAAATCATATTGAAAATATTTCCAACTTTAATAGGATTATTTGTTTCAATAGGTATGCTAAGAGGGTCTGGAATCATAGATTTTATAATAAAAATAATTTCACCAATAACGAATTTTTTATATATTCCAAGTGAAATTTTACCACTTGCAATGTTAAGACCTATTTCTGGAAGTGCATCTATGGCAGTAGCTACAGATATTTTAAAATCTAATGGTGTTGATTCACTTATAGGTATGATTACAGCTGTAATAATGGGTTCAACAGAAACAACTATATATACAATAGCAGTATATTCTAGTAGTGTTAAAATAAAAAATACAAGAGGGATAATTTGGGCTGCATTAGCAGCAGATATAACTGGTATGATAGTGTCTATTTTTATATGTAACATGTTTTATAATGCTTAAAATGCTGATATTGTCAGTTTTTGTCGAAATGTTTTTCTTGACAAATGTATGAAAATGAGGTAACATATTTATAAAGGAAATTTATGATTTTTAAAATTTTAATTTTTATATCAATATTTTTTATAATCAAAAAAATTATTATAAAAATATTAGCTCTTGAAATTATTGAGCAAATCTCAGAAAAAAATAGTTTTTAATCTTGTAAAGGGAATAAGATAATTCCCCATAATCGAACTAAATAAAAAAATATAATTTTGTGTCAATATTATTAGACAAACTTAGGCCCCCTAAACCTAATTACCAAATACCATTTATTTGTTCTCAAATTATTCCCTTTACAATACATATATTATAATTTAATAAAGTTACTAGGGTAATCTCTATTAGCAACAGATAAATTGAAAGAACTATCATTGTTATTGGCTATTAATTCATCAACAACTGTTTGATAAGCTAGTTCTGGAAAATTACTTTCTTTACTTAAATGCCCTAACATTGCAGTAGAAAGATTACCATTTTTTAATAAATAAGAAATTGTTTTACCAGCTATTGAGTTAGATAAATGACCAATATCACTTGCTATACGAGATTTTAATTTATAAGGATAAGAACAACATCTTAATACTTCTGTGTCATAATTTGATTCTAAAAGTATAAATTTGCTATTTTCTAAATTATTTAAAATTGGTCTTGTCATATGACCAATATCTGTTGCAATACTAATTTGTTCAGAATTTGTAGATTTTATATTAAAACCACAAGGATTAGCTGCATCATGTGGAATACTAAAAGGTAAAATTTCCAAATCATCTATGTAAAATTTTTCATTAGGATTAAAATATTTAATATTATTAGTTAATATTTTTTCTGTATGTTTTGGCATTGCATCAAAGGTTTCTTTAGTTGAATATACTGGAATATTAAATTTTTTAGATATTACAGATAAACCTTTTACATGGTCAGAATGTTCATGTGTAATTAAAATGGCATGAATTGAAAAAGGATCTATTTCTAACGAATTTAGAGCCTCCTCAATTTTTTTACAACTCATGCCAACATCTACTAGAATTTTAGTATTTTCTGTTTCTATAATTGAACTATTTCCACTACTTCCACTATATAAGCTGCAAAAATTTAACATATATATTTCTTCTTTCTATTGTTTATTCATTAATTCTTCTTATATTAGCACCAAGGTTTCTGAATTTTTCTTCTATGTTTTCATAACCTCTATCAATATGTTCTAGATTGTATATTTCTGTTGTACCTTCTGCTATAATTCCTGCTATTATTAATGCTGCACCTGCTCTTAAATCAGAAGAATATACAGGTGAACCAGATAATTTTTCAACACCTTCAAAAAATGCTGATTTTCCTTGAGCCGTAATTTTAGCCCCCATTTTATTCAATTCTTCAGTATATTGAAATCTTGATTCCCAAATACTCTCAATTATTCTACTTGTGCCATCTGCTACTGAAAGAACAACACCCATTTGAGGCTGTAAGTCAGTAGGAAATCCTGGGTAAGGTAATGTTTTTATTGTTGCTTTTGATGGTCTTTTATCACACCAAACTCTTATGCTGTCACCAAAGTCATCTACTTGGCCACCAATTTCAATTATTTTGGCAGTTATTGATTCAAGATGTTTTGTAATACAATTTTTTATAAGAATATCACCTTCTGATGCTACGGCTGCAAGCATAAATGTACCTGCTTCTATTTGATCTGGAACAACAGAATATGTACTATTTCCTTGAAGTTTTTTTACACCATTGATTTTTATTACATCAGTTCCAGCTCCACGAATATCTGCTCCCATAGTATTTAAAAAGTTTGCTACATCTACAATGTGTGGTTCTTTGGCAGCATTGTCTATAATTGTTGTTCCTTCAGCTAATACGGCTGCTAACATTATATTTATTGTAGCACCAACAGATACTATATCCATATAAATAGAAGTACCTACTAATTTATCTGCTTTTGCATTGATTTTTCCTTGACCAACTTCTACAGTTGCACCTAAAGCTTCAAATCCTTTAATATGTTGATCAATAGGTCTAGCTCCTAATTTACAACCACCAGGCATACCAACTGAGATTGAACCTTTACGGCCAAGCATACTTCCAATTATATAATATGATGCTCTGAATTTTCTTGTTAATTCTTCAGAAGCGATTGTATTATCTATATTTCTTGTATCTATTGTAATTTCATTAGGTGTGTTCCAAGTAATTTTTGCGCCAAGGCTTTCTAAAATTGCACAAGACATTTTGACATCACTAATATTTGGTAAATTATCAATAGTACAAATTCCATCTATTAAAAGTGTTGCAGGGAGAATTGCTACAGCAGCATTTTTTGCACCACTTATTGTTACTTCTCCATTTAAACGTGTTTTTCCAGTAATGACTAGTTTTTCCAAAAGTATTCCTCCTTAAAATTATTCTTCCTAAGAAATATACCATAAAAAAGGAAAGATTACAATAGAAAATTTAATATTTAGCTGTAAATAATCCGTTTTCTGCAAAGAATTCTATTAGCTTAAATTTGAAATGTATTTCAGCATTATTGTTATCAGAAATTATACTATAAGATTCAGTATCTAAGTTTTCTTCTAAATTTTCTTTGGCATTTTCATCTACAATTCCAGAAGAGATATCAATAAAACATAGAGAAGGGAACATTACACACCACCAATTTTTACCTTTTGCATCACCTATTTCTACACGCAAGGCATCATAAAATCCTGCTGGCAAAGATATATCTCCGTAGTTTTTAGTAGGAAAATAGAAATTATTAATATTGATTTTTACTGAATAACTAAATCCATTTTCTATTATAGTTTTTTCAGCAATTTTTTGAAAATCATCTTTATGTTCATTTGCAATAGAAATCGCTTCTTGTTTTGTACTACAATTACTACAAATTGTATTCATATATTCAAGTAAATTATCTCTAACTTTAAGTTTTAATGATTGATCTTCATCAGAATCACTATTAGCTATTACATGTAATCTAAATACAGCTTCTGATAAATCATTTGATACTGCTGTAGCATAAGATTTTGCAGAAATAAAAATATATAAAAATAATAATCCTATTAAAATAATTACATTTTTTAACTTGGAAAAATTAATAAAATTTAAAAATTTTCTCATTTAAAACCTCCATATATAAAATAAAACTTTTTTGTAAAAAAATATATTTAAAATAATTATTAACCAAAAAATATAAATTATACATAATAGAAATTGTAATAAAATATATTGACAAAATAAATATAAAATGGTAAAATTTACCAAAAGCAACCGAAAGGAATGAAAAATATGATTGTTGAAAACAAAAATATTGAAAAGATATGTAGCTTTTATGTAAGTGATTTTCATTTAGAAATGATACTTATGCCATATATAAATAAAAAATTAGATGAAAATAAAAAAGTAATAATAAAAACAGAAAAAAATTTAAAAGATACAGTAGAAGTACTTATTTCAAAAATGAATATTAATAATGAAAATAAGAAAGAAATAATAAACCTAGGATGGAATAATGAATATAATAAAGAAATAAATAATGATTCAAATATTATTATAATAGGAACAGAAAAATATATAGAAGATATAAATAATCAAATAAACCAAAATAACATAAAAGATGCAACTATTATAGATTGTTACAATTTTGAAGATGTTAAACAAGATATTAAAAAAATAATTAATGAGCATGATAGTAGTTTAAATACATTAGGTTTTTATGATATGTAATTAAAACTTTAATAAATATGTCTAAATATGTTGAAATTAATGTGGAAAAGTGATATTATAAAAAATAATATTTCACAAGAAGTTATTAGATATAAAATCTTAGAAATCTTCAATGGAGCAATAAAAGACTATGAATTAAAAAAAGCAGTCAAAGGAAGATATCAAATCTTCCTTTTTATTTAGTATAAACTATTGAAAAAATGTGAAAAATGATATATATATATTATGTAGCAAGAAAGGAAGATACAAATGGAAAATAACATAGAATCAATAAAAAAGACTCTAAAAAAATATTCACAAGAACATTTATTAGACGAATATGAAAAATTAGATGAACCAAAGAAAAAAGAATTATTAAAACAAATAGAAAAAATAGATTTTGAATTAATAAGTCATTTATATGATAATACAAAAAAAGATGTTGAAATACCAGAGGCTCAAATATCTCCAATAGAATATTTTGATAAAGAAAAATTAAATGGAGATTACAAATGGTACCAAGAAACTGGAGAAAAAGCAATAAAAAATGGAAAACTAGCAGCAGTTACAATGGCTGGAGGACAAGGAACTAGATTAGGTCATAGTGGACCAAAAGGAACATATGATATAGGACTAGACTCTCATAAATCATTATTTGAATTATTATGTGATTCATTAAAAGAAGCTGGTAAAAAATATAATGTTACAATCCCTTGGTTTATAATGACAAGTAAAGAAAATAATGAAGAAACAATAGAATTTTTCAAAAAAAATAAATATTTTGGATATGAATTAAACAAAAATATATTTTTCTTTATACAAGGTGAATTACCAATGGTAGATACAGAAGGAAAAATATTAATTGGAGAAGATGGATTAATTAAAGAAGCTGCTGATGGACATGGTGGAATATATGAAGCACTAGTAAAAAGTGGTATGACAAAAAAGATGAGAGAATTAGGAGTAGAGTGGATTTTTATTGGTGGAGTAGATAATTGCTTAGTAAAAATGGTTGATCCTATTCTAATGGGTATAGCAATTCAAAAAAATGTTACAGCAGCTGGAAAATCTGTTGTAAAAGCAAATCCAGAAGAAAAAGTTGGTGTATTTTGTAAGAAAAATGGAAGACCATCAGTTGTAGAATACACTGAAATACCTAAGGAAATGGCAGAAGCAACAACAAAAAATGGTGAATTAATATATGGTGAATCTCATATTTTATGCAATTTATTTAATATAAATGCTGTTGAAAGAATGGGAAGTAAACCATTACCATACCATACAGCATTTAAAAAAGCAACATATATAGATAAAAATGGGAATAAAATTGTTCCAGATGGACCAAATGCATATAAATTTGAAGCTTTTTTGTTTGATGCATTTGGAGAATTAGACGACATGGCTATTTTAAGAGTAAAAAGAGAAGAAGAATTTGCACCAGTAAAAAATGCTAAAGGAATAGATAGCCCAGAAACGGCAAGAAAATTATATAAAAATTTTTATAATGTTTAATATTTTAAGCTACTGGACTAATTTACAGTAGCTTTTATAATAAATTTAACAAGAAAGGAAAAAATATAATGAATTATTTAGAAGAGTATAAAAAATGGTGTGAAAATCCAGTATTTGATGAAGAAACAAAAAAAGAATTATTAAGTATAAAAGATAATAAAGAGGAAATAGAAGATAGATTTTATAAAGAATTAGAATTTGGAACTGCTGGATTACGTGGAGTTATTGGTATGGGAACAAACAGAATGAATAAATATACAGTAGGGAAAGCAACTCAAGGATTAGCAAATTATATAATAAAAAAAGGAATGCAAGAAAAAGGTGTAGTAATAAGTTATGATTCAAGACATATGTCACCAGAGTTTAGTCAATTAACAGCACTAATATTAAATGCAAATGGAATAAAAACATATAGAATGGATACATTAAGACCAGTACCTGAATTATCTTTTGCCGTAAGGGAATTAAAAGCTGCTGCTGGAATAATGATTACTGCTAGTCATAATCCACCAAAATATAATGGGTATAAAGTTTATTGGAGTGATGGAGCTCAAATAGTAGCACCAACAGATAAAGAGATAATTGAAGAAGTAAGAGCAATAAAAGAATTTTCAGAAATAAAAGAAATTAAAGAGGAAGAAGCAAAAAAACTAGGATTATATAATACTGTTGGAAAAGAAATTGATGATAGATATATTGAAGAACTAAAAAAATGTGTTTTAAATCCAGAAGTGATAAAAGAACAAGGAAGAAATTTAAAAATAGTATATACACCATTACATGGTGCTGGAAATGTGATGGTACAAAGAATATTAAAAGAATTAGGATTTGAAAATGTATATGTTGTGCCAGAACAAGAAATGCCTGATGGAGACTTTCCAACTGTAAGTTATCCTAATCCAGAAGACCCTAAGGCTTTTAAACTTGCACTAGAATTAGCAAAAGAAAAAGATGCTGATGTTGTATTAGCAACAGATCCTGATTCAGACAGATTGGGGATTTTTGCTAAAGACAATAAAACAGGCGAATACATAAACTATACAGGAAATATGTCTGCAATGTTAATTGCTGAATATGAAATATCACAGAAAAAAGAAAAAGGATTACTTCCTAAAAATGGAATGATAATAAAAACAATAGTATCAACTCATTTAACAGATTCTGTTGCAAAAGAATATGACTTAGAATTAATAAAGGTTCTTACAGGCTTTAAGTATATAGGTGAAGTTATAAGAAAAGCAGAACAAAATCATGATAAAGAGTATGTATTTGGTTTTGAAGAAAGTTATGGATGTCTAATTGGAACATATGCTAGAGATAAAGATGGAATCGGAGCTGTTATGGCTTTATGTGAGGCAGCAGCATATTATAAATCTAAAGGTTTTACATTATGGGATCAAATGATTAATATTTATGAAAAATATGGATATTATAGAGAAGGTCAAGTTTCTATCGTTTTAGAAGGTGCTGATGGTGCTGAAAAAATACAAAACATGATGAAAGCAATGAGAGAAAAAGATATAACAAAAATTGGAGATTATAATGTTTTAGAATTTAGAGATTATGATAGAAATATTGTGAAAAATATGATAGATGGAAATGTTACGGAAACAGGTTTACCAAAATCTAATGTTTTATATTATGAATTAGAAAATGACTTTTGGTGTTGTGTAAGACCATCTGGAACAGAGCCAAAAATAAAACTTTATATGGGTGTAAAATCAAATACAATGGAAGATGCAAATAAAAAATTAGAAAAATTAAAACAAGATATGGAAAAATTAGTTAGAAATGGATAATAAAAAAGCTGAAATGGAAAAATAAAAATTCCCATTTCAGCTTTTTATAAATATAAAACTTGTATTTTAAAGTGATATGTTGTATAATTTTTATAGAATGAAAATGTGCTCATAGCTCAGCAGGATAGAGTAGTCACCTCCTAAGTGACAGATTGTGGTTCGAGTCCACATGGGCACACCAAAACAATTAAAAGAGTGAAAATATGGAAGAAAAAGAATATTATATGAAACAAGCTATAAAAGAAGCAGAAAAAGCATGTAAGAAATTAGAAGTTCCGGTAGGAGCAATAATAGTAAAAGAAGGAAAAATTATAGCAAGAGCTCATAATCAAAAAGAAACAAAAACAGATACTACTAAACATGCAGAGATATTAGCAATACAAAAAGCGAGTAAGAAGATAGGAGCTTGGAGATTAATTGATTGCGAAATGTATGTAACATTAGAACCATGTTCAATGTGTGCTGGAGCAATAATAAATTCAAGGATAAAAAAGGTGTATATTGGAGCATTAGATGAAAAAACTGGTGCAGTAGGTTCTGTTTTAAATTTATTTAAAGATTATACATTTAATCATAAAGTAGAATATGAATTAGGAGTAATGGAAAAAGAATGCCAAGAAATTTTAAAGAAATTCTTTAAAGAATTAAGACAAATAAAAAGAACAAAAAGAATTGTTGAATAATAATTCTCTTTGTTCTTTAATATTTTAGCGTTCTTTTTTCCAACCATCTATATTTCTTGAAATTGCACCAAATAAATTAGCTTTTATAGTAGGAATATTTTTTTGCCATAAAAAAATTTGTTCTTTCATAGTTTCTCTTTTTGTATGTTCATCCATAGGACAAACTTTTGGCATAACAGTTTTATTGTATTTTTTTACAAAGTGACGAGTATCTTTTTCACTTAACAAAATTAAAGGTCTAATTAATGTTATTTTAGTTCTATCCATAAAACTTTTAGGTGCAAATGTAGAAATACTACCAGTATACAATAAATTTAATAAAAATGTTTCTAAAACATCATCCATATTATGTCCAAGAGCAATTTTGTTACAACCTTCTCTTAAAGCAACACTATTTATTATTCCTCTACGTAGATTTGCACATAATGAACAAGGATTTTTTTCTTTTCTAACATCGAAAACTATTTCTTTTATAGAACTATTTTCTATAAATAATGGTACACCAATTTCATCACAATTTTTTTGTAATATTTCACTATCAAAAAAATCAAAACCAGGGTTAACAGATATAGCAATTAATTCAAAATGTTTTGGATAAAATCTTTGTAATGCTTTTAATCCATTTAATAAAGTTATGGAATCTTTACCACCAGATAAACATACAGCAATTTTATCACCATCTTCTATCATTTGGTATTCTTCTATTGCTTTTCTCATTTTACTTAATATATGTTGCATATAATATCCTCTTTCTTTATATTAAAATTATATATATTTTGATTATAACATATATGTCAAGATATTAAATAAAACATTGATTTTTTTATAGTGGTATATTATAATAATTAAAATTCAACAAATAATGGAGGAAAAAATGTATCGAAATATAAATAAAAAAATATTACATGTAATAATAGTAATAATAATAATATTTGTTATATTATGTATAGGTGGAATATTTGTATTAAGATATCAAGTAGAAGGAGAAACAAATGTACCATTTAATATCACAAAAATATCTATAATAGAAAGTGTAGAAGGAATTGAAAAAGAAAATGCAGAAAATAAATGGGATTTAGCTGTGAATGAAAATAATGATATATATATTTATATAGAAAAAAATTCAGGATATAAAAAAACTGAAATTATTGAAAGCGTAGAAGTAAAAAATATAAACATAAATAAAAATAATGAAAAAGGCGAGAAAAAATTATATAAACCTGTATTAACTGAGAAAAAGATGTTTACTAATTCTACTGAAAATGAAATAGATGAAATTACATATGAAGGAGAATTAGAATCAAATATTAAAGAACAAAAAATCTCAAATCAAGGAGGAATTGTTGCATTTAGATATGCAATAAATAACATATCTGAATATATATCAGATAATGATGAAGAAATTGACCATAGTAAATTATTAAAATTAACAAATGTACAAAAAGAAGATTTACAAACTCATATATCATTTGATATTTTTATTAAATTAAAAAGTGGAAAAATATATCAAACAAATGCACAAATTGATGTGCCATCAGATGATATATTAGAAAAAGGAACTAATGGAATAGAAATAACAGATTTACAAAATATAATTTTTAAAAGAATTGAAAATTAGTTAAAATTACTTGCAAAATTTTTAATAACATTATATAATAGCAATGGTATGGGAACTAACCTTTGTGTGGAAAGCAAATTCAATAAAAGCCTATGAACCTTGTCAGGTCTGGAAGGAAGCAGCAATAAGTAGATACTTTTATGTGAAAGTGTTTTCCACAGAGAGATTAGCTCTCAGACCATTTTTATATATAAAGGACGTGAATAATATGGGGTACACAGCACTTTATAGGAAATTTAGACCACAAACATTCAGTGAAATGGTAGGTCAAGAACATATAACAAGAACATTAAAAAATCAAATAATGGCAAATAGAGTTGGACATGCATATTTATTTAATGGTGGTAGAGGAACAGGAAAAACAACATCTGCTAAAGTATTAGCAAGAGCTATAAACTGTTTAAACCCTAAAGATGGAGAGCCATGTAATGAATGTGAAATATGTAAAGCTGCTATGGCTGGATCTTTAACAGATATAGTAGAAATGGATGCTGCTTCAAATAATAGTGTAGAAGATGTTAGAGCTATAAGAGAAGAAGTAAACTTTTTACCAACAAAAGCAAAATATAGAGTATATATTATAGATGAGGTTCATATGTTATCACAAGGAGCATTTAATGCACTTTTAAAAACATTAGAAGAGCCACCAGAACATGTAAAATTTATATTAGCAACAACAGAGCCACAAAAATTACCTGCAACTATATTATCAAGATGTCAAAGATTTGATTTTAAAAGAATATCTGATGAAGATATAATTAAAAGGCTTGAAATAGTATGTAAAGAAAGCCAAATACAAATTACAAAACAAGCTTTAAATATTATTGCATCATTATCAGAAGGGGCAATGAGAGATGCATTATCTATATTAGAAAGATGTGTACAAGATGGAGAAAATAATATAGATGAAAATAAAATAAAAGAATTAGTTGGAATACCACAAATAACATATATATATAATTTAACAGAAGCAATAATTGAATATGATATAGATAAAGCAATGGAATCATTAACAAAAGTATTAGATGATGGAAAAGATATAAATAATTTTCTATGGGAAGAGATTAAATATATAAAAGATATATTATTAGTGAAAACAAATCAAAAAATAACAATATATAATGATGAAGATTATGAAAATTTGAAAAAATTGTCAGAAAAAATTACTAAAGAGAGAGCAATAAAATTAATTTATGAACTATCAAAATTAGAAAATGATATGAAAACATCAACTCAAAGATTAATTATATTTCAAGCAGGAATAATTAAATTATGTAGCAAAGAAATAGAAAACGAAAAAATAGATAATATTAATAATAGTGGTAATGGAAATAATGATATATATACAAGATTAGATAAAATAGAAAATTATTTAAGATCTGGTTCGATTCCTAGAAATACTACAAACAATATAAAGCCTATTGCAAAATCTACAAAAACACAAACAACTAGTGCTATAGCAGGAATAGGAAAAAATAGTAAACCTGCACAATATTGGTCAAAAATCATAAATAATTTTAAAACAAATGGAAAAATTATGTTATATACAAATTTATTAAATACTAATGCAATAGAAATAAATGATATGACTGTAGGAATAGAATTCCCTAGTGGAATAACACCATTTGGAAAGGCAGTATTAGATAAACCAGAAAATTTAAAAGAAATCACAGAACAAGTTTCTATTGCTTGTGGAAAAGAAATGCATATAAAATATTTAGATACAAAACCACAAAATACGGAAATTAGTGAAGAACAGAAATTATCAAATTTTGCAAATGGTTTTGATATACCATTTGATGTTATAGAATAAAAAGGAGGAAAAATAAATGTCAAAAAGAGGAGGTTTCCCAGGAGGAATGGGAGGATTTGGTGGAATGAATATAAATAGTTTAATGAAGGAAGCCAAAAAAATGCAAGCTGATTTAGAAAAATCTCAAACAGAACTTGCAGCAAAAGAATTTGAAGCATCAGCTGGAGGAGGAGCTGTTACAGTAAAAGTAACAGGGCAAAAAGAAATCAAAGAATTAAAATTACAAAAAGAAATTGTAGATCCAGAAGATATAGAAATGTTACAAGATTTAATAATTACTTGTTTAAATCAAGCATTTAAACAAGTTGATGATGCACAAGCTGCATCTATGGGAAAATATAATATACCAGGCTTAATGTAATACAAAGGAGATAAAAATGTCATATTATTCGCCATCAATAGAAAAACTAATAGAAGCATTTGAAAAATTACCTAGCATAGGAAATAAGACTGCAGCTAGATTAGCATTTTATATTCTAAATTCATCAGAAGAAGAAACGAATGAATTTATAAATGCTATATCAAATGCAAAAAAGAACTTAAAATATTGTAGTAAATGTTATAATATTTCAGACACTGATCCATGTACAATTTGTGGAAATCCCAAAAGAGATCAAGAAATAATATGTGTTGTGGAAGATGTAAAAGATATTATTGCAATGGAAAGAACACATGAATTTAAAGGAGTATAC
This sequence comes from uncultured Clostridia bacterium, assembly GCA_934177555.1. Lineage (GTDB taxonomy): Bacteria > Bacillota > Clostridia > TANB77 > CAG-508 > CAG-269. The sequence continues at coordinate 15,912 of CAKPPL010000002.1, read as the reverse complement.
CATGTTTTACATGGTTCAATTTCTCCTATGAATGGGATAGGTCCAGATGATATAAAAATAAAGGAATTACTTGCAAGACTTATGGATGGTCATGTTAAAGAAGTAATACTAGCTACTAATCCTCGAGTTGAAGGAGAAGCAACAGCAATGTATTTATCAAAATTAATAAAACCATTAGGTGTTAAAGTTACAAGAATTGCTCATGGAATTCCTGTTGGTGGAGATTTAGAATATACGGATGAAGTTACTTTAACAAAAGCATTAGAGGGTAGAAGAGAAATATAAAATTATGTAGGATTTTACTACATAATTTTTTATTATATAGATAAAAGAGCTAGATTATCTCCAAGAGTTGAAAAAAACGTAGATAGAATTACTAAATCTTCTTTATTAAATTGTTCACTAATAAGAATAGACAAAGTACTAGAAAGAGCAACTAAATTATAATTACAACAATTATTATTATCCATAAATACAACACACCTCTCAAAATTAATATATGATATTTGAAATATAAAAGTGCCATAAGAATATTACTTATGGCATATCTAATAAAATTTTACATATATCTTTTGTAGAATTCTTTTTAGAAAGAATTCTTGCTCGAATTTTCATTTCTTTCATTTTTGATGGATTGGAAAATAAATCATTTAAAATTTGTTCAATGTCATCATTTTTTCTTATCCAAATAGCAACTTTATTTTTTTCAAGATAAGATGCATTTTCTTCTTCTTGACCTGGAATTGGATTAATAACAACTATAGGCAAGCCAGATGCAAGACTTTCTGTTGTTGTAAGTCCACCAGGTTTTGTAACTACTAAATCGGAAATACTCATTAATTGAGGTACTTTATCAGTATATTCTAGAATTTTTACAAAGTCTTGTTTATTTAAATCTGATACTAAATGTTCAAAATTTTCTTTCATTTTTGGATTTTTTCCAGAAATAGCAACAATTTGAATATTATTATTGTTTTCAACAAATGATTTAAAAATTTTAAATGTTTGAGTTTTTCCTAATCCAAATTCTCCACCACCAAAGAATAACACTGTTTTTCTATCTGGAGATAATCCAAAATTGCTTAAGATTTGTGCTTTATCATATTTTAATAAGAACTTATTGGAAAGTGGTATACCAGTGGCAAATATTTTCTCATTTGGTATACCTTTTTCATGTAATTGTTTTTTCATTCCTTCATGAGAGACAAAATAATAATCAACATATTCATTAAAAACAAGCCATTGATCATGTGGTGCATAATCTGTCATAACAGTGGCAAGTTTTGCATTTGATTTTCCTAATTTTTTCAAATATGCACACATTTGAGAACCAAATGGATGTGTAGATATTATTAAATCTGGTTGAAAATCTATTAATAAATTATTTAGTTTTTTTGATAATAATTTATTAGATGTTGTACTGATATGGGCAAGAGGACCTTTTTGAGAATCCCAATATACTTTTCCCCAAGTATTTGGAACTTTTTTTGCCATTTCTGAGTAAGCTTTTGTTGTAACTTTATTTACAAATTTATTTACATATTCCATACAATCTACTAATTTTATATCTATATCTTTATAATTTGCTTCTATATTTTCTTTTATAGAACGTGCAGCAGATAAATGACCACCACCATATGAAGCATAAAATATCATTACTTTTTTCATAGTATTTTTCCTTTCAAATATATGATTTTTTACATTTTATCATAAAAAATGAATATATTGTATATTTTTTGAAAAAAAATCCAAAATATAAATAAACTATGAAAGGAAAGAGAAAGAATGAATAAAAACAGAATTTGGATAGTTGTAACTTTAATATTATTAATAATTATAGGAATACTTGTATTTAATTTAAATAATCAAAAAAAGGAGTATTCAACAATAAAGACAAATGATTACAACAAAGCTTTTTATGAGGTTGTGGATTATGTACAAAATGTAAAAACATATCTTGCTAAAGCAATGATATCAAAATCTGCTGAACATGGTGCTGAAATATTAACTCATGTATGGAGAGAATCTAATTTAGCACAATCATATTTGGGAATGCTACCAGTAGAAAGCCAAGAATTAGAAAATACGCAAAAATTTTTAAATCAAGTAAGTGAATATAGTTATTCATTATCAAGGAAAAATATAGAAGGAAAAGAAATAACAGATGAAGAAATTTCAAAAATAAAAGAATTATATAATTATAGTAATGATTTATCAAATGCATTAAATGAAATGTCTGAAGAATTGAATTCAGGAGAATTAAGTTGGCAAAATCTAATAAAAAATAATAATACTGATATAGCAGAAGCAAGGACATTTAATGTCGTTGAGGAAAATTTTCATGAATATACTGGATTAATATATGATGGAGCTTTTTCAGAACATATGACGAGTAATGAAAAAAAAGGATTAACAGGTGAAGATATTGATGAAGAAACTGCCAAAAATATGATAGAGGAATTTATCGGAAGTGAAAAAATAAAAAATATAAAAAATAATGGATATGTAGAAAATGGAGAAATTCCTGTATATAGATTTGAAGTAACAACAAATGAAGAAAAAAATATAGGAATATCTATTTCTAGAAAAGGTGGACATATAGTATATTTTAATTATAACAGAGATGTTGGAGAAGAAAAAATAAGTGAAGATGAAGCTATACAAAAAGGCATAGATTTTTTAAATAGTAAAGGTTTTAATAATATGAAACAAACTTATTATTTAAAAGAAAATGGATTTATAACAGTGAATTACGCATATAACCAGAATAATGTTACAATTTATTCTGATTTAATAAAATTAAAAATAGCATTAGATAATGGAGAAATAATAGGGTTAGAAAGTACTGGATATTTGAATAGTCATTATGATAGAAATATACCAACAAATAAAATTACAAGTGAAGAGGCTAGAAAAAATTTGAGTGATAAAGTAAATGTTACAAGTGAAGGTTTAGCCATAATTCCTACGGAATGGAATACAGAGGTGTTTTGCTATGAATTTAAAGGTAAAATAGAAGATATTGATTTTATTGTATATGTTAATGCTGAGAATGGCGAAGAACAGGATATTTTGATTATTACAAATACACCTAATGGTGTTTTAACAGAATAAAACTAAAAATAGAGTTAATTTGTATATATTAACTCTATTTTTTATCATTAATTGTATTAATTAATGATACTTTATATTTTGCAATATACCATTAAAACAACATAAATTTAAGATATTTGTAAATTTTTATCAATAGTATTTGAATATATTTTTTTAAAAAATGTGTTTAAATAAAGTGATATAAAAAAATTAAATATCTTTAATTAATACAATTAATGAAAGCATATAAAATGAAAGAGGAAGTTTGAAAAATGAAAATAAATAAAGTTATAGTTTTAATTGTAATAGTTGTTTTTATTATATTATTTCCAAATTTTTCATATGGAGCAGTAGATGTAGCTGCTATAGGAGGAAAATTACTAGAGCCTATAATGGACGTATTTGTTGCATTATGTGATGGTGTTATAGATTTAGGACAAAAAATAATGTTTTCAACAGATGCTGATGCTATAGTAAACATTAATAGGACAGGTGAAATAATATCAAAAGTATTGGGAGTAATATGTGCAGCAGCATTTATAGCAATATCCATAGGATTAGCAGTATTTTTTGCAGTAGGAGTAGGGGCTGCAACTGTTACTGTTGTTATACTTGGAGTTAATACAGCAGTTTTGTCAATAAAAAATGCAGTAATAATGTATTTTGCTGTAAGCACTATAACATCAAATATGTTGCCAGATACATTTTATTTACCGTTTATATCTCTTGCACCGGAAAATATTATTTCAAATAAAATAGAATTGTTTGATGTTAATTTCTTTGAAGGTAATAATGAAAGTACGGAAAATGAAGGGAGTAATATAGCACAACAATTACATGAGACAATAAGTAAATGGTATTATATTTTAAGAAATATAGTTATGGTTTTATTTATGATAATATTATTATATTTAGGGATAAGAATACTTTTTACTAGTATATCAAATGATAAAGCAAAATATAAAGAAATGTTATATGATTGGTTAGTTTCATTTGTATTATTATTTGTAATTCATTATATTATGATATTTTCTATACAAATTGTAGAAAATTTCACAGCACTATTAAGAGATTTTAGTTCTGATGGTGTAGAATATGAAGAAATACAAGATGATAAAGTATATGACTATGTAAAAAATAATCTTATTGACAAAGAAAATAAGCAGAATTTTTTTGAAGAAGCATATACATTGATAAAAAGTAAGATTACACATAAAAGTATTGATACATCAGGTGGAAGTAATTTTTTAACAATAGATGATGAGGGGCAAAAAACAGTTAATTTTCCAGTTGATAATTTTACAAGTCAAGCAAGAATAAGAATGCAATTATTAGATGATGAAGGAAACCAAAGATATTCTTCAATAGGATGGCAAATTATATATATAATGACAACATTATATACTGTAGTTTTTGCAGTTATATATTTGAAAAGAGTTGTATATATTGCTTTTTTAATATTAATAGCACCATTGGTAGTATTGACATATTCTATAGATAAATTAAATGACGGACAAGCACAGGGATTTAATACTTGGCTAAAAGAATTTCTATTTAATTTAGCAATACAGCCATTTCATATGTTATTATATATGATATTTGTAGGTTCAGCAATGCAATTAGCAAGTAATAATCCAATATATGTAATAATAGTAATGGGATTTATATGTCAGGCTGAAAAAATATTAAGAAAAATGTTTGGGTTTGAAAAGGCATCAACACCAGGAGTTTTAGGAGGAGTATTAGGAACAGGTCTTGCTATGGCAGGTATAAAAAAGGTATTTGGAGGGCATCCAGAACAAGTACATAATTCACCAAATAATAAAATTCTAGAAAATGAAATGCCAAATTCACAAATAAGAGAACAAAATACAGATGAAATGTATACAAATGAATTAAAAGATCAAGATATTACTTCTGATAGAAATACAATTTCAGCAAAAGATAATATTGATGGACCAAAAGATGAAACACGATTAAATTTAGAGCCTCAAGTGAATAGAACGATAAATACAGAAAATTTAAGAAAAAATAATAAGAAAAAAAATAAAAAGATAAAATTTAATGTTAGAAAAGCATTGAAGGCGTCAACGAGACATTATGTTAAATCAAAGGGAATGAACTTAGCAAAAAAAGCTCAAAATATGAATTTAGCAAGAAGTGGTGCAAGATTAGCAGGAGGAGTGATTGGAGGTATGGCTGCAGCTACATCTGCAACACTAGTATCTGCAGTAGCAGGAGAAAGTTTTGAAAAAACTCTTGCGAATGCAGGAATGATTGGAGCTGTTGGATATAGAGGAGGAGCTAATATAGTTAATAGTAATAGTTCAGAAGATTTAAAAGATGCATATATTAAAGGAGGATATGGAGAAGATTATTCTGAATATGAAGAGCAACAATTAAACATTTCAATTAAACATAATTTAGATAATAGAACTTTATTAGAACAAAAATTGGGATGGGATAAAAAAGAAATAGAGAAATTTTATAGTGATACATTGGACGAATATTTACAACAAGGAGTAAAAAATATAAATGATATGATTATAGGAGAAAAACTAAAAAAACAAAATGTTGTACAAGATACAAAACAAGCAATAGAGCTTATGTATATGGGAGAAAAAATAGGGCAAGATACACGAAAATTGACTAATAAAAAGAGAGAAGAATGGAGTGATACACTAGTAAATCAAAGTAAAATAGTTTCTAATATGCAAGATAGAGTAGATAAAATAGAGAAGGAATATGGTCGAAGAATTGAAAAAGTAAATGTATCAAATTTACCCCAAAATAGAAAAACAAAAGAAATATCAAAAATTAATATAGAGAAACAAAAAAATATGGAATTGCAAAATTTAACATCTAATATTGGAAAAATAAAAAATACAACAATGGAAAAATTAGACTTATATAGTAAAATTAAGTATAAAGGATAGAATTGTAAAAATAAAAATTGAAAAATTGCAAATAAATCAATAGAAAATCAATAGTTTAATATCAGTAACGATTTTGTTACTGATATTTTTAAATTTATTTTATTGCAATAACGATAAAAAAATAATATAATATAAAAAATTTCTCAGAAAGGAAAGATAAAAAATGAATGATATAAAAATTAAAGATATAGTAAGATTATCAAATGGAAAGTTAATTAACGGTAATGCTGAATTAATTTGTAATGAATTTTCAAAAGACACAAGAACAATAAAAAAAGGAGATATATATATTGGAATAAAAGGAGAAACATTTGATGGAAATAAATTTTGGAAACAAGCATTAGAAAATGGTGCAGAAGCTGTAATAGTGGAAAATATACAAATAACAGATGAAGATAAAAAAATATATAAGGAAAAAACAATAGTAGAAGTACCTAATACTTTAGAAATGCTATATTCAATAGCAAGATATAAAAGAGATATGTATGATATTCCAGTAATAGCAATAACAGGGAGTGTAGGCAAAACGAGTACCAAAGATATTATAGCAAGTGTTGTAAGTCAAAAATATAAAACATTAAAAACTGAAGGAAATAATAATAATAATATTGGATTACCATTAACAATACTGAAATTGAAAGATCATGAAGCAATGGTTATAGAAATGGGAATGAATCATTTTGGAGAAATAAGTTTATTAACAAGTATTGCAAAACCAACATTAGCAGTAATAACTAATATAGGTACTTCACACATAGGAATACTAGGTTCTAGAGAAAATATATTAAAAGCAAAATTAGAAATATTAGAAGGAATGAAAAAGCATAAAATTATAATAAATAATGATAATGATTTATTACATGAATGGTATGAAAAAAATAAAAATACAGAAGAAATATATACATATGGTATACAAAATGATAGTGATATAAATGCAATAGAAATAAAGTTACAAGAAGAAAAAAGTGAATTTATAGCAAAGACAAAAAATGAACAAATTAGTGTAACAGTTCCTGTTGGGGGAGTACATTTTGTATATAATTCATTAAGTGCTATGGAAGTTGGAAAAATATTAGGGATATCAGATGATAAGATAAAAAAAGGAATAGCAGAATTTGAGTTAACAAAGAAAAGAATGGATATTAAAAAATTAGCAAATGGAGCTATACTTATAAATGATAGTTATAATGCTAGTTATGAATCAATGAAAGCGAGTATAGAATATTTGAAGAATCATACTGGAATAAGAAAAATTGCAGTATTAGGAGACATGTTTGAATTGGGAAATTATTCAGAAGAATTACATTTAAAAGTTGGAAAAGAAGTAGCAAAAAGTGATATCGATATTTTAATATGTTCAGGTGAAAATTCAAAAAATATTATTAAAGGTTGTAAAGAAAATAAGAATATACAGACATTTTTTATGAATAATAACCAAGAAATAGTTTCAAAACTTCAAGAAATTTTAAGAGAAGGAGATGTAGTTTTAGTAAAAGCATCAAATGGTATGAAATTTTTTGAAATTTGTCAAAAACTATAGATTTTTTTGCCATAAATTGATATAATACAACTACCATTTATAGTTAAGTGAATAATCACTTTTCTTGGGAGGACGTCAAATGAAATTTAAAGATTATTACAAAATATTAGAACTAGAAAATAGTAAAGTAAATATAGAACAAATAAAATCAGCATACAGAAAACAAGCCAAGAAATATCATCCAGATGTAAATATTGGAAATAAATTAGCAGAAGAAAAAATAAAAGACATAAATGAAGCATATAGAACATTATCAAATCCATCAACTAAAAGAAAATATGATAGAACATGGAATTATAATGTAGGGAATAAACAAAAAAGAGCTAAGCAAAAAACTTCATCTGAAATGGCAGGGGAATTTTTTGGAATGTTTTTTGGAAATAATGAAATAAAAGAAGAAATAGAACAAAGTAAATTACCACAAATAAAAGGAGAAAATATTGAGACTGAAATAAATATCTCAATAGAAGATGGATTCTATGGGGTAGATAAAAAAATAGCTTTAAAAGATATAAATGGAGTTACAAAATCAATTTCAGTAAAAATTCCAGAAGGAATACAAAATGGTGAAAAAATCAGACTAATAGGTCAAGGAAAAAAAGGTCAAAACGGTGGAAAAAATGGAGACTTATATATAAAAATAAATATAGAAAGCAATAAAAAATATAAACTAAAATCAAAAGACTTATATACAATAGTGCCAATAACTCCTTGGGAAGCAGCTTTAGGAACAAAAGCACAAGTAAATTCTATAGATGATACAAAAACTCAAATATATATACCTAATGGAGTAAAATCAGGAGAAACAATAGAAATACCTCAAAAAGGGTATAAAACTACAACAGGAGAAAGAGGTAATCTGATAGCACAAATTAACATAGTAGTACCAGAAAAATTAACAAAAGAAGAAAAAGAAATATTTAAAAAATTAAAAGAAGTATCAAAATTTAATCCAAGAAATAGCTAAAAGCCTGTAAATAGGGACAAACTGTTGACAAAAAGCCAATAATATATTATAATTAATTACAGTGAGTTCGTATACATAAGATAAACTATGGATTAAAATCATAGGAATGGGGTGTAAAATATAATGGATATGTTACAAGGTAAACATTTTAGTATAACAGATCCAAATGGAGTAAACACAGTAATTTATCAAATAAATAAAACTGAAAAGGAATTTTTAAAAAGTTATCCTAAATATACTGTAGAAAGATTAGATTTTACAGAAGAGATTAGAGGAGAAGCTAGAAGAAAGACCTTTTATGTTGACGAGCCACAACCAGAAGGAAATCAATTAGTAATATTATCTTTTGGCAAAGAAAACGTTGTAATAAACACAGGAATATTAATTGGTGATGAAGTAAAAATATCAAAAAGACCAACACCATTCAAATTTAACACATTATATTCAGAACATGGACAAGATTTTGAAGACTTTAATTATACACCTAATCTAAAAAGAGATATATGTGTTATAGATCCAGAAACTACAGAAGAATTAAGACCTAGACTTTATTTCGATGAGAAAGAAAATAGAGTAAAAGGTAGATGTAAATTAAAACCAAATAAGTCTTATTTCGCGTTTGAAGTAAGGCCAGATGATTAATAAGGAGGCAAATTTACTATGGTAAATAACACAGTAAATGGTAAGAAAATAGGAAAGGCCGCAGGAAGTCAAAACAGAGCTAAAATTGTAGCAACAGCTATTCAACAAGACAGACAAAAAGAATTAGAAGCTCAAGGCAAAATAAATATTTCAACAGTAGATTTAATACATGCAGGAGAGTTTATATCAATAAAAGCTTACCCTGGAGGAAATCCAAACAAAAACAAAGATAATGAATTAACACATTAAACAAAAGAGAAGGTGATTTATATATGAACTACAAGGTTGAAGGAGCAATAAGAAGAAATAGAAAATATTTTATATTATTTGGAATACTATGGTTATTTATAGCCATAGTATTAATCGTGCCTATAACATTATGGTATGATATGGCAATAACACAAGGAAATTCACAAGAAGGAATTACTGTATTTGTAGATGCAATGAAAAATCCTTTTTTAGGTTTTGCAAATATAGCTTCAAATAATCTGATGGGATCATATTTGAAAACATTGGGAGGTTTTTCAATAATATTTGCAATATTCTTTATAGTTGGTGTAGCTAGATCAGCACCTAAGAATGAATATACAGATTTTGAACATGGTTCAAGTGATTGGAGTAAAAATGGAGAACAATATCAAATATTAAATAACAAAAAAGGTATTGTTTTAGCAGAGAATAATTATTTACCAGTAGATAAAATAGGTAATGTAAATGTATTAGTAGTCGGAGGATCTGGTTCAGGTAAATCAGCATCATATTCAATACCAAATGCATATCAATTATTAGGCTCATATGTCTTTACAGATCCAAAAGGAGAGCTATATGACAAAACAGCAGGTTATTTAAGAGCAAATGGATATGAAATAAAAGTTTTAAATTTAGTTAGACCACAATTTAGTGATGGATATAATCCATTAATGCATATATCATCAGAAATAGATGTAGATGTTATTGCAAACACAATAGTAAAAGGACAAAAAGAAGATGGTGGAAGTTCAGAACCATTTTGGGATGATTCAGCAGAAATGTTATTAAAAGCATTAATATATTATTTAATGGCAACTAGACCAGAAGAAGAACAAAATTTAGCAAGTTGTGCAGAATTAGTAAGAGCAGCTAATTCTAATGGAGGAAGTAACTTATTAACAGAACTAATAAGCAAATTACCATATGATCATCCAGCAAGAATGAATTATAAATCAATAGAAATAGCACCAGAAAAAACATATAGTTCAATATTAAGTACATTACAATCTAAGCTTGGAAAATTCGATTCAAAAGATATTGCAGAATTAACATCAACAGATACAATTAATTTTGAAGATATAGGAAATAAAAAAACAGCAGTTTATGTTATATCATCAGATACTCATACAGCATATGACTTTTTATTAACAATATTTTTCTCACAGATGATACAACAATTATATAATTATGCTGATGAAAATGGGGGAAAATTAAAAGTTCCAACATATTTTATACTAGATGAGTTTGCTAATATAGGTAAAATACCAGATTTTGATAAAAAAATATCAACATCAAGAAGTAGAAAAATATCTTTTAGTGTAATTTTACAAAATTTAGACCAATTAGAAGCAGTATATGAAAAATCATATGAAACAATAATAGGTAACTGTGATACACATGTATTTTTAGGAAGTAACTCATACAAAACAGTTGAATATTTTTCTAAAGCCTTAGGGGAAAAGACAATAGAAAGAGATAGTATATCTGTAAATAGAGATAGAAAATATTTTAAAACAGGACAAAGTGTATCAGATCAAATAATGGCAAGAGCATTGATGACACCAGATGAATTAAGAAGAATGGATAATGACTTATGTATAATATTTGAAAAAGGAATAAAACCAGTAAAAGCAAATAAATATTATTACTTTAAACATAAAAAAATAGTTAATGATTTATCAAAGAATGCCATAAGCCATAATGACATTGGAGAAATAGTAAGAGGAAAATGGAGAAAATTTAATCCGTATAATCCATGGACAGAGGATAAATCAGAAAAAGAAGTTCAAAATTTAAAAGTAGAATCATTAGATGATTTGTTTGCAGATGATACAGAAAAAGATGACGGACAAGTAAAGAATATAACAGTACAAGAAAATAATACACGACCAATAGTGGATTCTGACTTTATGATTGAACAAAAACAAGAAAATGTTAAATCAAAATCTGTTGAAACAGAAGAAGATACTTATGATTTACAAAAAGAACTTGAAGCCAAATTTGATGAATTATTTGGACCACTAGATGATTAATGAGAAGGAGATTATCCTTCTCATTTTGTTTGTTGTTTTAAAATATTTCTAATTAATTCATATAAATAAGGTTTAAATTCACTAATAGGTAGAGGTTGATTATATAAAATAGAATTAAAACATGTTGAACTTGTTAATTCTATTATCATATAAAGAGTAACTTCAGGATTTTTTAATTTAATTTTATTTTCTTTTACACCATTTAAAAATAAAGAGATTAAACTAGTTTCGCTTTCTTTATTTGATTCATATAATTTTACAACAGTTTGACTGTAAAGTCCCCATGATAAGTTTTTAGAAATAAATTTTAAAAGTAATGGGCTTTTTGCAAGTTCATCTATTATATAATTAATAACAAAAACAATTTGGTCAGAAAAATCTTGAATATATGTATTATGTAAGTTTTCAATAGCATCATTAAATAAAGCTGTTGATTTTTTTGTTATAAGGATATCACGTAATTCATATTTATCTTTAAAATACAAATAAAATGTTCCTTTTGCAACATTTGCATTATCTACAATATCTTGAATAGATGTGTCTTTGATCCCCTTTTCTAGAAAAAGTTTAAAGCCAGTATCCATTAATCTTTCTTTTTTATCATTTTTGTTTTCGTCAATTTTCATTAATAAGACCTCCTTTTTTTATTATTACACAAATTAGACTAAAGGTCAATATAATATAAAAAATAAATTTTACAAAAAAGAGTAAAAAACGACAAATGCTGAATAAATAAAGAAGAAATAATTATAAAAATTTCTTACATAGTATTGACTAATAGTCAATAAAGTGGTACACTTATTAAAGTGACCGATAGTCATAAATGTAAGGAGGTTAAAAAATGAACAAATTTGGAGAGTTCGTAGTAAAGCATAAAAAAATCATTCTAATAATAGCTATATTACTCATAATTCCATCAATAATAGGAATGAAAGCAACAAGAATAAATTATGATATATTAGTATATTTACCAGATGATATTGAAACTATCAAAGGTGAAAATATATTAGCAGAAGATTTTAATATGGGTGCATTTTCTGTAATAGTTCTAGATGATATGGATTCAAAAGATATTATTAAATTAGAAAATGATATAAAATCTATGAATAATGTAGAAAAAGTAATAGGAATAACAGATGTAACAGGAAATTCATTTCCACTTGAAATGTTAACAGATGAAGTAAAAGAAAAAATCTATAAAGATGGTTCAACACCAATATTAGTAACATTTAAAGGTGGAATATCAGATGATGAGACATTACAAACTATAGAAGAATTAAGAAACAAAACAGATGAAAGATGTAAGATTTCAGGAATGTCAGCTTTAATATTAGATACAAGAGACATTTCAAATTCAGAAACTCTAATATATGTAGTAATTGCAGTAGCATTATGTTTGGTAATATTAGAAATAGCATTAGATTCATATTTTGCTCCAATATTAATGTTGTTAAATATAGGTATAGCTATATTATATAATATGGGATCAAATATTTTATTAGGAGAAATTTCTTATATAACTAAAGCAATAAGTGCAGTTTTACAATTAGGAGTAACAATGGATTTTGCTATATTTTTATATCATAGTTATAAAGCAGAAAGACAAAATTATGATAATAAAGATGAAGCAATGTCACATGCTATATCAAAAACAATAGTATCAGTAGTAGGAAGTTCAACAACAACAATAGCAGGATTTTTAGCATTATGTAGTATGAATTTGAGCTTAGGAAGAGATATAGGTTTAGTTATGGCTAAAGGTGTTTTATTAGGAGTTATATGTGTAGTAACAGTATTACCAGCAAGTATATTAATTTTTGATAAATTATTAGAAAAGACTAAACACAAAGAAATATTACCAAAATTCACTAAAATAAAAGATTTTAATATTAAACATTATAAAGCAATAATATTAACATTTATATTAATATTACCTTTTGCAATATATGGATATACACATACTGAAAATTATTATAATTTAAATAAAACATTACCATCAAGTTTACAAAGTATAGTTGCAAATACTGAACTTGAAGATAAATTTAATATGGTTTCAACAGAAGTATTATTAGTAGATAAAAACTTAGATGATTACAAAGTTGATGAAATGCTAGAAAAAATAGAGAATTTAGACGGGATTGAGTGGACATTAAGTTATTCTAGATTAGCTACAGCTACTAATATACCAAAACAAATGATACCAGAAGATTTAAAATCAATATTTGAAAATGATAAATATCAAATGATAATAATAAATTCAAATTATGAAATAGCAACAAATGAATTAGACAATCAAATAACAAAAGTAAATGATATAGTAAAACAATATGATGATTCAGCAATACTTGCTGGTGAAGGACCTTTAATGAAAGACTTAGTTGAAATAAGTGATCATGACTTTAATAGTGTAAATTCAGTATCAATAGGAATTATATTTGTTATAATGATTTTAGTATTAAAATCTATATCATTACCAGTAATATTAATAATTGTAATAGAATTTGCAATATTTATAAATATGGGTATACCAGCTTATACAGGAACAGAATTACCATTTATAGCTTCAATAGTAATTGGTACAATTCAATTAGGTGCTACAATAGATTATGCCATATTAATAACTACAAAATATAAAACAGCAAGAATGGAAGGAAAAACCAAATATGAAGCAATAGATGAGGCACTAGGAACATCAATACAATCAATAGTAGTAAGTGGATTATGTTTCTTCTCTGCAACAGTAGGAGTTGGAGTATATTCAAAAATAGGAATGATTGCATCACTATGTAATTTAATGTCAAGAGGTGCAATTATAAGTATGGTTGTAGTAATAACAGTATTACCATCATTCTTAATATTATTTGATAAATTAATATGTAAAACAACTAAAAATATGAAAGGTATAGAAAATTAAAGGAAAGGAAATGAAAATTATGGAAATGAAAAAAGGAAAAAGAGTAATAAGTAGTTTATTACTAGGTTCAATGTTATGTTATACAATGCCAGTATTTGCTTTAACAAAAGAAGAAACAGTTTACTCAAAACTAAATACAGAAGGTTCTTCATACCAAACAATTATAAGTGACCACATAAAAAATGATGAATTATTAAGTATAATAGAAGATATGTCAGATTTATTAAATGTAAAAAATACAAGTGGAGATGAAACATTTTCTAAAAATGAAGATACAGTAATTTGGAATGCTGGAGAAAATGATATTTATTATCAAGGAGAAACAACAAAACAATTACCAATAGAAACTACTATTAAATACGAATTAGATGGTAAAGAAATTTCTGCTAAAGATATAGCTGGAAAAACAGGAAAAGTAAAAATCACAATTTCATATAATAATAAAGATGAGCATACAGTAAGCATTAATGGAAAAAAAGAAGTATTATATACACCATTTATTACAATTACAGGTGTAGCAATTAACAATGAAAACAATAAAAATATAAGTATAACAAATGGGAAAACTATTGAAAAAGATGGTGATACTATAGCTATAGGAATAGCTTTTCCAGGATTACAACAAAGTTTAGGTATTGATAAAGAAAAAATAGAAATACCAGAGACTATTGAAATATCAATGGATGCAACAGATTTTGAATTAAACAATATGTTAACATATATTACTCCTAGAGTTTTAGAAGATGATGAATTAGGGATTACAGACCAAATAAATGATTTATATGATGCTGTAAATAAAATGGAAGATGCAAGTCAACAAATTGAAGAAGGTGCATTAACATTAAAAGATGGTACAGCAGAATATAATGAAAAATCTAATGAATTTTCAGAATATATGAAACAATTAGCAGATGGAACAGCAAGTGCTGAAAATGGAGCAAAAACATTACTTGGAGGAGTTAAACAATTATCAAGTAAATCAAAAGCATTAGTTCCAGGTGTTACACAATTAGCAAATGGTTCAAAACAATTAAAAAATGGAATAGATTTTGCTGCACAATCAGCTCAACAATTAGCAGATGGAGCAAGTAGTGCAAATAGTGGAATGAGTAATATATCAAAAGGAATAGATGGATTATATGCACAACTTTCACAAATAGACACTAATGCTAAAATTGAACAAATAACACAACTAATTAATGCAGATAAAAAGACAAAATTAGGATTAGAACAAATAAATTCTAGTTTAGAAATTCAAATAAAAGAAAATAGTGATAATGAAGAATTAGTTGAATTATTAAAACAACAAGAAACATTAAATGTTCAAACAATTAAAGTTTTAGAACAAAATATTTCAGCAAATGAACAATCTAAAAGTTCATTACAATCAATAGAACAAGTTAAAGCAGTAATATCTCAAATAAAAGTAGGAATAGATGGAACATCTAATAATCAAGGATTAAAAGATGGAATAAATAGTTTAAGTACAAATTTAACAGCATTAGCACAAGGTTTAGCAACAATAGATGAAAACACAT
>CAKPPL010000001.1 GCA_934177555.1 uncultured Clostridia bacterium | reverse complement strand
TCAATATGTAGAAAATTATAAAACAAAATTAGGAAATGCAGTAAGTAAAGTAAGATTAGCAGCATATGAAGAAATAATACCATATACAAATAAAACAAATTATCCATGGATATTTGAAACAAGTTATTGGTTGGGGTCTTCTTATAGCGCGAGCAGCATCTTCGTGTGGAGTGTGAGTGCGCGCGGCTCCTTCGACAGCGACTACTCCAGCGCTGCCGGCCTCTATGGGGTTCGCCCAGTTATAGAATTCACTTTATCATAAATCAAAAGAGGCTGAAAGCCTCATAGCTAGGAGCAAGTTTTTGGAAAAAACTGCTCCTGCAAGATTAATTTCTGAGGGAGAGGGCTCTCCGAAAGAAATTAATCTAATAGGTATTAGGGTAATACAGAGAATATCTTTAGTTTGTTCTAGAGTCTGTGGTTGGGGTCTTCTAATAGCACGAGCAACAACAACGTGTGGAATGTGAATGCGAACGGCAACTTCAACAACAACAACTACAACAATGCCAACAACTATGGGGTTCGCCCAATTTTCTATAAAACTTAGGATTGTGTAATAACAAAACTAGTCTAAAATTAAGTGTTTACCAGTAAGTAGACATTTAAGAAAAAGACTAGTTTTTTTTCTATGCAAAAAGCCACAATTAAATTTAATATAATACTTGAAAAAAAAGTAAAATCAATATATAATAATAGCACGGTAAAGGTAATATCCGTAAGGGGCAAAAAGAACGGAGGAAAGAAAAAATTGCCATTAAAAATGAAAGAATTACCAGAAACAGAAAGACCATATGAAAAGCTAGAACAATATGGAGAAAAAACACTCACAAATGCAGAATTATTAGCAATAATAATAAAAACAGGAACAAAAGAAGAACCAGCAATAGGATTAGCACACAAAATATTAAAATTAAACGAAAATCCAGAAAAAGAAAACTTAAACTATTTAAGAGAAATAACAATAGAAGAACTAACCAAAATAAAAGGAATAGGAAAGATAAAAGCAATACAAATAAAAGCAGTATGTGAAATAGCCACAAGAATGAATGGAACAGCAAATTATAGAAAAAAGAAAATACGAAGACCAAAAGACATAGTAGAAATACTAATAGATAAAATGAGATTTGAAAAACAAGAGATACTAAAAGTTGCAATGTTAGACAACAAAAGCAATTTACTAAAAATAAAAGATGTAGCAATAGGCAGTGGAAACTTTGCAGTAGCAACAATAAAAATGGTATTAAATGAAGCAGTAAAAATAGAAGCAGAGCAAATTATATTAATTCATAATCATCCAGGAGGAGATCCCACACCAAGTATAAGAGATATAGAATTTACAGAAAAGGTACAAAAAGCTACAGAAATATTAGGAATAAAACTAGCAGACCATATAATAATAGGTGGAGGAGAATATGTAAGCATATTTTCTCTAATAAAAAATAAAAATTGAAAGGAAGAACAACTATGAATTTTTTGTCATTCAAATCAAAAGATATAGGAATAGATTTAGGAACAGCAAATATATTAGTAACAATAAAAGGAAAAGGTATAGTATTAAGAGAGCCATCTGTAATAGCAATAGATGTAAAAACAGGAGAAGTAATAGCAACAGGATTTGAAGCAAAAGAAATGCTAGGAAGAACACCAAAAGAAATAAAAGCAATAAGACCATTAAAAGATGGAGTAATAGCAGACTTTACAGCAACAAAACTATTACTAAAAAATATATTAACAAGAGTATGTAAAAGATATAATGCAATGAGACCAAGAGTACTAGTAGGAGTACCATCAGGAATTACAGAAGTAGAAGAAAGAGCAGTAGAAGAAACAATAATACATGCAGGAGCAAGAGAAGTATATTTAATAGAAGAACCAATGGCAGCAGCAATAGGAGCAGGAATAGAAATAGAAGAACCAAGTGGAAATATAATAGTAGACATCGGAGGAGGAACAACAGAAGTAGCAGTAATATCTTTAGGAGGAATAGTATTAAGCAATTCATTAAGAGTAGCAGGAGATGAGCTAGACGAAGATATTATAAATTATATAAAAAGAGAATTAAATTTAGCAATAGGACAAACAACAGCAGAACAAATAAAAAAAGAATTAGGATGTGCATTACCATTAATGACACAAATGTCAATGGAAGTAAAAGGTAGAGACTTAAATAATGGGTTACCAAGAACAGAAATAATCACATCAAATCAAATATTAGAAGCAATAAAAGAATCTGTTGCAAAAATAGTAGAAGTAGTAAAAATTACATTAGAAAAAACCCCACCAGAGTTAGCCTCAGACATAATGGAAAAAGGTATAGTACTAGCAGGAGGAGGATCACTTATTCAAAATTTAGACAAGCTAATAAGTTTAGAAACAGGAATGCCAGTATATGTAGTAGAAGAACCATTAGACTGTGTAGTAAGAGGAACAGAAAAAACACTACAAGACTTAAGCAAATTAAGAACAGTATTAAAAAACTCAAGGAGAAGAAGATAAATGAATAAAAACAAAAAAGGTGAAATAATAGGAGTAATATTAACAATATTACTTTTAATAATAATAGTAATATTTTCTAATCAAAATAAAGAGAACAAAACAATTATGGAAAATATTGCAAATGCATTTATAGTACCTGTTGAAAATGGTTTAACATATTTAAAAAACAAATTAAGTAATAATGACAAATTTTTTGAAAATATAGAAGAACTAAAAAAAGAAAATTCAGAATTAAAAGAAAAAAATGGAGAACTAGAGCAGACTTTAAGAGAATACGAAATAGTAAAAAACGAAAATGAACAATTAAAACAAGAATTGAATTTGGCACAAAAATACGGAGATTATACAACAGTACCAGGCTCAATAATATTAAGAGATATAAGTAATTATTCAAAAACACTTGTAATAAATGTTGGAAGTGACAATGGAATAAAAGAAAATATGACAGTAATAGCAAATGAAGGCTTAGTAGGACATGTAGTATCTGTAACTTCAAAAACAGCAAAAATACAAATAATAGTAGATAGTACAAGTGCAACAAGTTGCTTAACTAGTTCAACAAGAGATAGTATGATATGTAAAGGCACATTAGAAAGTAATACAACATTAAAAGCAACACTAATGGCAACAGATGCAAATCTTATACAAGGAGATAGTATAGAAACATCAGGACTAGGTGGAATATATATGAAAGGAATACATGTAGGAAAAATAAAAAAAATAGTAGAAGGAAGCAATAAAACAGACTCATATGCTGTAATTGAGACAGCCGTAGACTTTGAAAAATTAGAAACAGTACTTGTAATAACAAATCAATAACCTATAAAAACAGGATATGTGATTTTAGAAAGGAAAAAGAAAAATGAAAAAATTGATAATACACATATCTTTAATAATAACATTTATAATTACATACTTCTTACAAACCAACTTATTTAACAATATGTTAATAGCAGGAATAAAACCTAATTTATTCATAATTTTTATGCTATATATAGGACTGTATATGGGAAGTTGCATGGGGATAATATATGGAATAATTGGAGGAATATTATTAGACATATGGATTGGAACGAATTTTGGAATAACATCTGTATGTTTAGCAATAGTAGGTATTATAGGAGGCTTATTTGATAAAAATTTTTCTAAAGATAGCAGAATAACAGTAATAGTAATGTCAGTAATAGTTACAATATTATATGAAGTGATATTATATATATTAAGATATTTAACAATAGGAATTAATACAGAAATATTAGAATTCATAAAAATACTCTCAATAGAGGTATTATATAATATAATATTGACAATTATATTATATCCATTAATGAAATTCACTGGATATGAAATAGAAAATGAAATAAAAGGGGATAAAATTTTAACAAGATATTTTTAAAAGAAGGTGAAAAATTGAAGAATAGAATAAGTTTTGATAAAGACACAGCATGGGAAAAAGAGCTTGGAACAGAACAAAGCAACTTTAGATTTAATATAATAACAATTTTGGTATATATAATTGGAATAATATTAATAATGCAACTATTTAATTTACAAATAGTAAATGGAGAAAGTTATAGGGAACAATCAAATACAAGATTATCAAGAGTAACATCAATAGAATCTGCAAGAGGGTCAATTTTAGATAGGTCAGGAAATGAACTTGCAGGAGTGAGAACACAATATAGTATAGAATTATATAAAACAAATATATCAAATGAAGAATTAAATAATTGTATTCTTCAATTAGTAAATTTGTTAGAAAAATATCAGATATCATTTACAGACACATTTCCTGTTAAAATAAATCCATATGAATATACAATAAAAGATAAAGAACTTGCAAATTGGAAAGCAAAATATAAACTAGAAGAAAATGCAAGTGCAGAAGATGCAATAAACAAATTTAAAAGTAAATATGAAATTTCAAATGATAATATAGAAGAAGTAAGAAAAATAATATCAATAAGATATAAGATAACAACAACAGGATATAGTGCAACAAAAGCAATAGAAATTGCTTCAGATGTAAATAATGAAGTAGTTGCACAAATAAGTGAAAGAAATGCAGAATTTCCTGGAATAAATATAAAAACAAAAGCAGTAAGAACATATTTAGCTGGAACTTTAGCATCACATGTAATAGGATATACAGGAAAAATAAACGAAGATGAGTATAAAGCAAAAAAAGATACATATAAAAGTGATGATATAATTGGAAGAACAGGTATAGAATATGTATTTGAAAAATATTTAAAAGGAAAAGATGGAGAAAAGCAAGTAGAGATGTCTGTTGATGGAACAATAACAGGAGAATATGTTACAAATGAAGCAGTAGCAGGAAGTAATGTAATGTTAACAATAGACTCAGATTTACAGAAAACCACAGAAACAGCATTAGAAAATTGCATCAATAAAATAAGAAATGGTGGATTTTCACAAACATATGATGCACAAGCAGGTGCAGCAGTAGTAATGAATGTTAATACAGGAGAAGTATTAGCAACAGCAAGTAATCCTACATTTGAACCAGAATGGTTTGTTGGTGGAATTTCATCAGATAAATGGAATGAATTAATCAATAATTCAGCAAAACCTTTATTAAATAAAACAACTCAATCTACATATGAACCAGGTTCAATATTTAAAATGGTAACAGCAATAGCTGGTCTTGAAACAGGAGCAATAACTTCAAAAGAAAAAATAAATGATATAGGAGTATATAAAATTAATAATGATTCTTATAAATGTTGGTATTATACAAGTTATCATAGAGGACATGGATACTTAAATGTAACACAAGCATTACAACATTCATGTAATTATTTCTTTTATGAAACAGCATTAAGAATGGGAATAGATAATTTATCTAAATATGCATTACATTTTGGACTAGGTAAAAAAACAGGAATAGAATTACCAAGTGAATCAGCTGGAACAGTTGCATCAAAAGAAACTAAGGCAAAATTAAATAGAGGTTCTTGGTATCCTGGAGACACAGTAATATCAGCAATAGGACAAGGAGACAATAGTTATACACCAATGCAAATAGCTAAATATATTTCATCAATAGCAAATGGTGGAACAGTAGTAAATCCAACAATTATAAAATCAATATTAAATTCAGATGGAACAGAAGTATCAAAAGAAGAAATAAGAAAATATACTAACGAGATTTTAGGAACAGATACATCAGATGATGGAATACAAATAAATCAAGAAAATATAAATATAGCCAAAGAGGGAATGAGGCTTGCAACAGAAGAAGCAGGAGGAACAGCATATAATGTATTCAAAAACTTTGGGGTAGAAATTGCAGGAAAAACAGGTTCAGCAGAAGCAGGAAAAGATAGCAATGGAAATGATAAAGTAAATGCATGGTTTGTATGTTTTGCACCATTTGAAAATCCAGAAGTTGCAGTAGTTGTAATGATAGAAAATGGTGGACATGGTAATTATGCAGCAGAAGTAGCAAGAGACATTCTTACACAATATTTTGGCAGAAATGAAACATCAGAAGTAAATGAATCTGTAAAAGCAGAGCCATATACTGAAAGTATAAGGTAAAAGATGAGGAAGGATGTAAATATGAACTGTGTTAGTATAAATTTGAAAAAAGATGAAATACTTGTAAAAATAAATGATAATGCAACTCAAGATGCAATAATAGAAAATCTTGAAAAGAAAATAACAGAATTAAAAAAATTATATAAAAATGAACAAACACCAATAAGAGTAACAGGAAAAATATTAAAAAATAAAGAAATAGAAGAAATAAGAGAACTTATAAAAAAGAAAATAAATGTAGATGTCAATTTTGACACACCTACAACCTTAGGGCTACACAGCATAACAAAAAGTTATAAGAAAAATATTACAACATCAGAAACAACATTTCATAGAGGTTCATTACGTTCAGGACAAAAAATGGAAGTAGAAGGAAGTATTGTAATAATAGGAGATGTTAATGCTGGAGCAGAAGTTATTGCATGTGATAATATAATTGTAGTAGGAACACTTAGAGGTCTTGCACATGCCGGAGCTAAGGGAAATAAAGAAGCAATAATAAGTGCAAGTGCTCTAGATGCAGTTCAATTAAGAATATCTAATATAGTAAAAGAAATTGACAAAGATGATGAAGAAATTTATAAAAATGCATATATATATGTTGAAGAAGATCAAATAATTATAGAATAAAAATAAAGCAAATGTAAGATAAATACATTTGCTTTATTTAGCTTATTAATAACATTACTAATGCAAGAAAAAGACCTTCATCTTTTACTTCTTCTTTATAAAGAAAAAATAAAAGGCTAAGAATTAAAACATCATCAAAATATAATTTTATGCCAAATAAGTCAAATAAAAAATTATCATCTTTTGGTTTTGAAGATCTTGACTCTTCAACTTTTTCTTCAATAGTTGGCTTAGGTTCAACTGATTCAGGTCTATATGGATTATATTTTTGATACATATTATTTCTATAATAGGGATTATAATATTGATATGGAAATCGATAATTTTGAAATCTATTCATTTTTATTGTTATCCTTATTATTCATTAAATCAGCAATTTTAGAAACATTAAGTAAATTTACATATTGATCTAATTTACCTTTTTTGCTATCTCTTAAATAAGGCTTTAGAGAATAAAGCAAATTTGCGCGAGGATCATTTTTATTATTCATTTGCCCCATAATTTTTTGCATCTTCATTATAGTATTCATATCAATATTAAAATTATTAGAATTCTCATTTGTTGAACTATTATTGTTGTTTTGATTATTATTCATCATATTTGAAAAATTATTAAGCATTTCTTGCACATTTACATCATTAGAATTATTTGTATTTGTGTTAGAATTATTAGAATTTTGAAGATTATTCATCATTTGTTTTATATCATCAGGTATATTTCCACTATCAACCATTTTCTTTACATTAGCAAATAAATCATCCATTTTATCAGACATTTTTAACATCCTTTCTTATAAAATATTTATGTACTAATATTATTATATGAACAACCTAAAGATAATTGCATGAATAGTATAATTTTTATTGAAAAAATCAAAACCATATGCTATAATTTGAATATATTTTAAAAACTTTCAAACTTTGACAAATAATAATAAAATAAAAAATAAATATCACAAAATGTAAAAAACTTTTTTATAATAGAATACAAAAAAAGACAAAAAAGATAAAACAAAAGGATTACAATAGTACATAATTATAAAAAAGTATGAGGTGGTAAGGATGTTAAAAAATAGTACAAAAAAAGAAATACTAAAAAATTTAATAGATATAAAAAATATAATAATATATATTATATCATTTATGATATCAACAATAGGAATGGGACAAGAAGTTTCACCATTTAGTATAGCAATAGTTGGAGCAAGTTTAGCAGGTGGAGTGCCTGCAATAGGAGTAGTAATAGCAGGACTACTTGGAAATATAGTAGGAGTAGGAACAGTAGGAGTATTAAATTATATATTAATAATTCTAATGTTATTAATTTTACTATGTGTAAAACCTCCAAGAGAGAATGATGAATATCAAAATGAACAAATAAAAATAGCTGGACATATATTTGCAAGCATAATGTTAGTAATGATAGCAAAATTAATATTAACAAAATTCACAATAGGTGATTTAATATTACATATAACATTAGCATTATTCTCAGTAGTATTTTATAAAATATTTGTAAACTCAATAATAGTATTACAAGAAATAACTGAAAGAAGAGCATTTTCAATAGAAGAGGTAATGGGAGCAAGTCTATTATTATCAATAGCAATAGCAAGTTTAGGAAATATAAGCATATTTGGATTATCAATAAAAAATATATTAAGCATTTTAATAGTATTAGTACTTGGTTGGAGAAATGGAATATTAGTTGGAGCAACATCTGGAGTAACAATAGGAGTAACACTTGGAATAATAGCTCAAAATGAACCAATAGTAATTGCAATATATGCATTATCAGGAATGATAGCAGGTATATTAAATAAATTTGGAAAAATAGGAGTAATAGCAGGATTTTTAGTAGGTAATGGAATACTAATATATATGACAAAAGGAGATATGGAAAATATAATATTAGTAAAAGAAGCGTTAATAGCATCATTAGGGCTATTAGCAATACCAAAATGGGCAGGAATAGATGTAGAAGAACTAAACAATAAAAAAGAATTATTTCCAGATTATGAAGTAAGAGGATTAAATCAAAGCAAAGAAACAATTAATAAATTAAATATGGTATCTGAAACAATAAAAGATATGGCAGATACATATAAAGAAAAAACTGAAGAGAAAACATTAATACAAAATAGACAAAAATTTGAAACAGAATTATTAAATAATTTGGATGGATTAGAAGAAAATATGTTATATGAAGATATGGCAAAACCAGAAAATCCAATAAATAATGAATTATTAAATATATTATTAGACAAGCAAGAAATAGATAAACAAGATTTATTAAATACATTTGCAAAATTTAATAATTATATAATAGAATATGATGACGAAAAATTAGGCAAAAAAATAAAAGAAGATATAGAACAAATTGTAAAAGCAGTAAACTATGCATATAAAACTAGTAAAAATGATTTTATATGGGAAGAAAAGATAAAATCAAGCAAAAAAAATGTACAAGCTCAACTAGATGGAGTATCTAAAGCAATATCAAATATAGCTGTGAAAATGGAAGAAGAAATAAAAGAAGGCAATAAACATATAAATGAAAAGAAAAAAATAATATCAGCACTTGAAATAAAAGGAATACTTGTAGAAGATATTGAAATAGACAAAAAAGAAAATAGATATTTTATAGATGTATATATAAAAGAAGAAAGCAAAATAAGTGAAAATACAGATGTAGGAAAAATACAGAAGGTATTAGAAAAAACACTTAATGAAAAAATGATAGAAAATGAAGCCAAAACTAAAAAATTAAATAAGCAAGGAAAAAGAGTATTTAGCTATTTATCAGCAGATAAATATATATTACAAATAGGACAAGCAACAAAGTTAAAAAATGATAGTCCTATATCAGGAGATAGTTTATTACAAATAAGATTAAATGATGGAAAATATTTAATTGCATTAAGTGATGGAATGGGTTCAGGCCCAGAAGCTAGAAAAAGCAGTCAAATAGCAATAAAAATGTTAGAAAGATTGCTAATGACAGGGTTTGACAAAGATACTTCAATAGATTTAATAAATACAACAATTATGAATACAAATGAAGAAATTTTCGCAACACTTGACATTATGATTATAGATTTGTATAATGGAAAGGTTGAATTTATAAAAAATGGTTCATGTCCTACTTATGTAAAAAACAAGAAAAAAGTACAAATAGTAAAATCACTTAGTTTACCAGCAGGTATATTAAAAGAAATCAATTTAACAACATATGATAAAGACATAGAAAATCAAGACATATTAGTAATGTGTAGTGATGGAATATTAGATTCAAATATAGAATACAAAAATAAAGAGCTATGGATAAAATATATGTTAGAAGATATTAATACAGAAAACTGTCAAAAGATAGCAGATATTATAATAAATGAAGCAATAGACAATAACTATGGAATAGCTAAAGATGATATGAGTATTATTGTTTGCAAAATTTTAAAAATATGATATACTGTACATGAAAAAATATGGAGGTTATAATGAGTAGAGGTAAAAGATATGAAACAGAAGAAAAATTAAACTATCAAAAAGTATTTGCAGTAATAATAGCAATTCTAGTAGTAATAATGTTCATATTCATTATCAAAAATGTATTACAAGAGAGAAAAGAAATAAACAAAAAATATGAATACTTCACATTATACTCAGCAAACAAATGGGGAGTAATAAATCAAGAAGGAGAAATTGTAATACAACCATCATATCAAGAAATGATAGTAGTACCAGATAAAACTAAAGATGTATTTATATGTACATATAATATAAATGAAGAAACTGGAGAGTATAGCACAAAAGTATTAAACAGCAAAAATGAAGAAATTTTTACAGAATATAATAAAATAGAAGCATTAGAAAATGTAGATAAAAACGAAAATATTTGGTATGAAGAAAATGTATTAAGAGTAGAAAAAGATGGAAAATATGGGTTAATAGACTTAAATGGAAAACAAATATTACCATGTGAATATACTAAAATCCAACCAATGAAAAACATTGAAAATAGTATCATAATAGAAAAAGATGAAAAATTAGGACTAATAAATAATAAAGGAAATATCATAATAGAACCAGAATATAAAGAAATAATCAACTTAGGTGAAACTTATAAAGATGGATATATAACAATAGATGAGCAGAATAGATATGGTTTAGTAAGTACTACAAAAAAACAATTGTTAGAAAATAAATATGAAGAAATAGAACAAGTATATATACCAAATTACTATTTAATAAAAGAAGAAGGCAAATTAAAATTAATTAATTCATCTGAAGAAGTTGTTTTAGAAAATGGATTTGACAATATAGCATCAGGAACAGAGAGAGGAATAATATACATACAAAATGATTTATATGGAGAAATGAACATATCAGGAGAAAATTTAATAGAAGCCAAATATCAGATGCTAAAAGAAGCAAAAGAAGGAATATATATAGCGAAACAAAATGATAAATATGGAATAATAAATAGTGATGGAGAAGAAAAAGTAGAATTTACTTATACTGGTATAACATATAATGAAAAAGCAAATTTATTTATAGCAGAAGATGAAGAATATAATACAACTTTAATAGATACAGACTTTAATAAAAAAGTAACAGGAATATTATCAGAAATAAATACAGATAAATCATATATCAGAATGAGAATAGCAGATGAATATAAATATTATGATTTTAAATGTGAAGAAAAATCAAATACAGAAATATTAGAAGAAAATACAATATTTTTAAGTAAAAAAGATGGTAAATACGGGTATGTAGACAAAAAAGGAAATGTAATAGTTGACTATATATATGATGATGCTACAGAGCAAAATGAATATGGATTTGTTTCTGTAAAAAAAGATGGTAAATGGGGTTCTCTAGATAGTGAAGGAAAAGTAGTGGCAGAACCAAAATATGATTTACAAAATAATTTAAAAATAGACTTTATAGGAAAATGGCATTTAGGAGAAGATATAAACATGAACTATTATTGTGAAAAATAAACAAAAGAAATCCAAAACAATAGAATTGTTGTAGGAAAGGAAGTAATAATATATGGAGCTAAAGACAAAATACCAATATACATATTTTATATATCCTTATGTAGTAAAAGAAAGTAAATACACAAAATATTTATTAAGATTATTAAAAGATAAAAACTGTAAACTTAGAATGTTCAAAAAAGACAAAGATTTAGATTTATATAATTACTTTTCTCATAGAATAAGAAATTATATGTTTAACAGTTTTAATTTAACAAGAAGTAAATTAGCAAAACTAGAAGAACTACCATTAGAAACAAAAGCAGCAATTTTAGCTAAAAATGGATGTACTATGTTTGAATATAGAATGAAAAAAGATATCCAAGGAAAAACAGAAGAAAAAAATGGAATATTTTTTAAAATTCCAAAAATAGAAATAATATGTTTTAATACAGGAATATGTTTTCTATGTATAAAAACAAATATAGAAGATAGTGAGAAATTTACAGATTTATTAAATTTTAATTATAAATTTAGAGATATAAATCAAGAATTTCCAAACTTAAACAATTATGACAATATAAGAGTTCAATCAGATTGTTTTAGTGATGTAAAATATTTTAAAGAATTTATACAAAGTTTAACAGGGACAAATGTTGAATCCATGAAGTTAGATATAGATACAGAAAGATTTTTAACATATTCATATGTATGTATAGATCAAGAAAGCTGGAATAACAACAATGAATTCGAAAAAATAAGAGAGAGTTATATAAAGTTTTTAAATATATTGCCAAGTGATAATAGTGTAAATTATTCAAAAGAAAATATGAAGACAATTTCTGAGTGGAAATATGCAAAATTAGGTGTTACAAAACAAGGAGTTACACTGTTTTCTTCTAGTGCAGATTTGAATAATTATACAATATTAGCTGAGCAATTTCAAAAACAATATTTATATACATATATATTAGCAATGTATATCAAGATTTACTTGAAAAAAATAAATCTTGAATTCAAGCAAGGAACAAAAATAAAAAGTACAAGAAAAGAATTTATAAAATTTACACAAAATATATGGATAAATGAAGTTACATCAGAAGATACAGGTTCATTGTATTTTCAATATTTAAGAGATGTATTAGAATTGGATAATATGTATTTTGATACAAAAAATAAATATGATATTTTATATAAAGAATTAAATATAGAAAAAAATACAAAAATGAATACAATAATAACAATAATATTAATTATCACATTAATAATAAATACTTGTAATATATTATTAATTTTATAAAAAAGATTTACCATTAGATGATAATTCTAATGGTTAAATTAATGCATAAAATAAGGAATGAGGAGACGAATGAGAATGCAAACAGGAGTAGATATTATAGAAATAGATAGAGTAAAAAAGAGTATAGAAGAAACAAATGGTAAATTTTGCGAGAGAGTATATACTGAAAAAGAAAGAGAATATTGTGAAAGCAAAAAGAGCCAAAAATACCAACATTATGCAGCAAGATTTGCAGCAAAAGAAGCAGTATTTAAAGCCATATCAGCAGGATTAAAAGATAAATTTGAAGTATCATGGCAAGAAATCGAAATTCTAAATGATAAGAACGGAAGACCTTATGTAGTTTTACCACAAGAAAAAAGTCAAAATATTGAAAACATAGATATAAGTATATCACATTGCAAAGACTATGCAGTAGCAAATACAGTAATAATGTTTAAAGAATAATATGGAAGGAAAAATTAAAATGCAATTTTTTGATTCACATGCCCATTATAATGATGAGAAATTTGATGAAGATAGAGAAGAATTAATAAAAGATACATATAAAAGTGGAGTAACTAAATTTATAGTTGCAGGGTATGATATACAATCTTCAAAAAAGGCAATAGAATTATCAGAAAAATATGAATTTATTTATTCAATATGTGGAATTTCTCCAAATGATATTCCACAATCTGAAGAAGAATTGTGGAAAAATATAGAAGAAATTGAGCAAATGGTGGAAAATAAAAATAAAGTTGTAGCAATAGGAGAAATAGGATTAGATTATTATTGGAATAAAGAAAATAAAGAAATACAACAAAAGGCATTTATTAAGCAAATAGAATTAGCTAATAAATTGGACTTGCCAATAGTAATTCATTCAAGAGATGCATCTATTGATACAATAAAAATTATAAGTGAGAACAAAGTTAAAAATCAAGGTATTTTTCACTGTTGCCAATTAAATCAAGAACTTGTAAAAAATGCATTAGAGTTAGGATATTATATATCTTTTGCAGGACCTATAACATTTAAAAATTCCAAAAATGCTGAAGAAGTTGTAAAATTAGTACCACTAGATAGAATATTAATTGAAACAGATAGCCCATATTTAAGTCCAGAACCAAATAGAGGAAAAAGAAATGACTCAAGAAATGTAAAATATATAGCACAAAAGATTTCAGAATTTAAAAATATGAGCTTAGAAGATATTGCAAATATAACTTATAATAATGCAAAAACAATCTTTAAAATTCAAGATAAATAGGATGTGGAAGTAATGTATGATAATTGGGAAGAATTAGAAAATGAAGTAAAAGTATGTCAAAAATGTAAATTGTGTAGAACTAGAAATACTGTTGTATTTGGAGTTGGAAATAAAACTGCAGATATAATGTTTATAGGAGAAGGTCCTGGAGCTGATGAAGATGCTCAAGGAGAACCATTCGTTGGAAAAGCAGGAAAATTAATGAATATGGCATTTCAAGCTATAGGAATCAAAAGAGAAGAGGTTTATATTGCTAATATAGTAAAATGTAGACCACCATCAAATAGAAATCCTGAAGAAGATGAAGAAAATGCATGTCTAAATTATTTGAGAAATCAAGTAATTTTAGTAAAACCTAAAATCATTGTATTACTAGGTAGTGTAGCATTAAAAAATATACTAGGCAAAGAATATGGAATTACAGCAAGTAGAGGAAAATGGATAGAAAAAAAGGGAATTTTATATATGCCTACATGGCACCCAGCAGCATTACTAAGAGATGAAACTAAAAAAATTGATTTTATAAAAGATTTACAAGAAGTTATTATAAAATATAACCATGCTGGTCAGATTAATTGACTTATATAATAAAAAAATATAAAATATTAATGGTGAATAAAATGAAAGAAATACAAGAAAAAGCAAATTATTGTTTAAACTGTCCTGTAAAACCATGTCATAATAAAGGATGTCCTTTAAAAAATGATATACCAGAATTTATAAAAGCAGTAAAAGATGAAAATTATAAAAAAGCATATGAGATATTATCAGAAACAACTGTACTTGAATCTGTTTGTGGTAGAATATGTCCACATACGAAACAATGTGAAGGTTCATGTGTAAGAGGAATAAAATCTACTCCAGTAAGTATTGGGGAATTAGAAGCATTTATAGGTGATAAAGCAATAGAAGAAAATTATAGTATAGCACCAAAAAACGAAGAAAACAAAAATAAAAAAATTGCAGTAGTTGGTGGTGGACCAGCAGGGCTAACTGCAAGTGCATTTTTATTAAAAAAAGGTTATTCTGTTACTTTATATGAAAAATATGATTATCTCGGTGGATTACTAGTTCACGGAATACCAGAGTTTAGATTACCTAAAATAATAGTTAAGCAAACTGTTCAAAAAATATTAGATTTAGGCTTAGAAGTAAAATATAAAATGGAATTAGGAAAAAACTTATTATTAGAGCAATTAGAAAAAGAATATGATGCAATATTTTTAGCATTTGGAGCAAATATAACATCAAAAATGGAAGTACAAGGAGAAGAATTAGAAGGAGTTTTTGGAGGAAATCAATTATTAGAAAAAGGAAATCATCCAAATTATACAAATAAAAAGGTTGCCATTATTGGTGGTGGAAATGTTGCAATGGATTGTGCTAGGACGATAAAAAGACTTGGAGCTGAAGAAGTTAAAATAATTTATAGAAGAGCAGAAGAACAAATGCCAGCTGAGAAAAAAGAGATACAAGAAGCAAAAGAAGAAGGAATAGAATTTTTATTACAAAATAATATTGTAAAAATTCTATGAAATAAAAAAGTAGAACAAATAGAATTAATAAAAACAGAATTAATTCAAAAAGAAGGAGAAATAAGAAAAGTACCTGTAAACATAGAAAATAGTAATTATATAATTGATATAGATTATGTAATAATGGCATTAGGTTCAATGCCAGATGAGTTTGTTAAAACATTGGGAATAGATTTAAACAAATGGGGATATATAAGTGTTGATGAAAAAAATAGAACATCAAATTCTAAAATATTTGCAGGTGGAGATATTGCAGGAGCCAAAGGAACTGTCGCATGGGCTGCACGCTCTGGAAGAGATGGAGCTGAGGCAATAATGGAATATTTGAATAATTAAAAAGCTACACATTTTAAAAGTGTAGCTTTTTAATCTTTTGTAGAATCATTAGTGTAATTATATTCATTTGTATAATAATCATATGTATATAAAAATCATTCGTAAAGTTTTTCTTTTGTATATAAAAAACTCTTTTGTTAGTTATGTATTTTTTCTCTTGTTACCAAGTTTTTTAATGCTCTAAACCAAGAAACAAACTTATTTGGTTTCTTATATTCAAGAGCTGTTTCAATGCCTCCGTTTTCAAGTACGTTTGATTTATGTTCTAATGCAGACATTTTTTCTGTATAATAATCATCAAAGAATGTATAGCCATCAGTTTGACCAATTAATTCTTTGTAATTTTCTAATTTTTTTCTATAATTGTCAAGTTCTTCTAGATTTGTAATATTTTTAAAATCTTTATCAAAATAAGATTTTATTATTAAATTTTGAGCTTTAATAAAATAGTCCATAACTTTAGCTTTACAGTCATCTGTTTTTGAAACAATTTTATCAACTTTTTTAGTTCTCTCATCAAAAGATGAAGATTTATTACTAAGTTTTATAATATTTTCTTCTAAATCTAGTATTTGATCCACATAATATTCAATATCATTATATGTTTTTTCTGAAGTTAATTCTATAAATTTATTTCTAAACTTATCATTACTTGTTAATGTACTATCATATAAAATAGAATCTCCTGTAATATAAGTCATTTGCTCAATTAAATTACATTCTAATGGATAATATGAAGGACTAATTGTTCTAAATGAAATTCCAAAATATTTAACATAATCTTTTTGAATTCCTATGACTTTAGATGTCATATATTGAACAGCTGCTTCATTTAATCCCATTCCAGAAATCTTTAAATTGCTAAAATTACAAAGCCCCATACGAATAAGATTATTTTTTTTATCTTTAACTTCTTGAATATAATGCATACATTCATGTATTGCAAATTCTTCTAAATCATCAACTGCAATTTTATCATTAAAATATATAGAAGTATTTTTATAAAAATAATTAGCTTCTGCCATTCCTTCTGGCATACTTGCTCTATACATACTTAATCGAGATAGTTTTGCAAATAAATCACTTTCATTAAAACAAAGTTCAGGGAAAGTATTGCAAAGCTTTGTAGCAATATTATGAGCTATTCTATTTACAGACATTGTATCAAGTATATCAACAACTCTAATACCATCTTTCCTTAAGTCAGATTCAACGCTCATTTTATCCTCCATTTTTTGTCTTTTTGTAAATTATTTTGTCAAATATATTATACAATATAATATCAAAAAAGTGTATTACATTTATATTACATTTGTGTTACAGATATGTTACAATATAAAAATTGACAAAAACTGTCGAAAGATGTATAATGAAAGTATGTTATTATACATAAGATAATTTAGGAGGTGTTTGTATGAAAAGTGAAAAAGATTGGTTAGCAACATTATTATTATGTTTGTTTTTAGGAGGACTAGGAGTTCACAGATTTTATGCAGGAAAAATTGGAACAGGTATATTACAACTTATAACATTAGGTGGTTGTGGAATCTGGTCACTTATTGATTTAATAATGATATTAACAGGTAACTTTAAAGATGGACAAGGAAATCCAATTACAAATCAATAAAATTACTATATTTATTGTAGTAAATATTATCTTGTTGGTAATTTTATATAATATACCAATTCAAGATAATCAAATTTTAAATAATTTATGCCTATATAAAAATATATTTGAAATAAAATGTTGGAATTGTGGAATGACAAGAGCTTGTTTATCAGTACTACATTTAGATTTTAGTAGTGCATTCAAGTATAATCAAAATGTAATATTTGTATTACCACTAACAATTATTATATATTTATATTTTTGGTATAAATTCATAGTAAAGAAAAAATAATGAAAAACGAAAGAGGGGATTTAGATGGATAATGAAAAAGTAAAAGGTGTTTTAGCATATATATTTGGAATTATAGGTGGATTAATAGTATTATTAATGAAAGATACAGAAAGAAATACAAGATATCATGCAGCACAATCAATAACAATATTTTTAGCTTATTATATTATTAAAATTGCATATAGTTTTATACCAATTTCTATACCATTTTTTAGTAAAATGTTAAGTTTAGTATATTTTGTAGCAATGATTGTTGGAATTATTAAGGTTTGTAATTCTGCAGACCCAGAAATTCCCGTTATAGGAAGTATAGCTGAATCAATATTTAAAAAACAAATTGAAAAAGTTGAAGAATAAAATAAAAGACCAATAGGATAAATATTTATCGTATTGGTCTTTATCTATTTGCTAATAGATTAATCATATCTATAATTAATTTTTTATCATAATTTGACAATCTTTGAAAATTAGTATTTATCAATTCAGCAGCTGTATAAATATTTGTATCTAAATATTTTCCAAGTAAGTTTGAAGGTGCTATTTCACAAAAATTACATATATCGATTAATGCAATAGAACCTGGTATACTGTTACCTTTTTCTACTTCATATATGTAATTTGCAGATAAATTAGTTTTTTCGGCAAATTGTTCTCTTGACATTTTTTTAGATTTTCTTAGTTCTAAAATTTTTTTCCCAATATATTGTGCAATTTCTTTTTTTCTATCATCTATATCCATTTGATATCCTCCAACATATATACATATATTATCCAATTTTTGATAATTTATCTCAACACATAATATTGATAAAAAAATGATATTTTTACCAATATTATGTGAAAAAACTATTTACATTTTTCGACAGGTTTGATATAAATAAAATAAGTTATTATAAAAGGAGGAATAATTATGGGCTTTATTAAAGCATTCACAGGAGCAATAGGAGGAACATTTGCTGATCAATGGAAAGATTTCATAGTACCAATGTCAGGAGTTCCAGCAACAGCTGGTATTTATCCAGCTGTACCACAAGGCACAAATGCAGGAAGGGGAGAAAATACTAAAGGTTCAAACAATATTATTTCAAATGGAAGTAAAATTGTTGTACCAGAAGGAATGGCTCTTATTACAATGCAAGAAGGTGCAATAACAGGATGTATTACAGAAACAGGA
Source organism: uncultured Clostridia bacterium (assembly GCA_934177555.1). Taxonomy (GTDB): domain Bacteria; phylum Bacillota; class Clostridia; order TANB77; family CAG-508; genus CAG-269. The sequence goes on along the minus strand of CAKPPL010000001.1, from coordinate 22,709 downwards.
GGATTTATATTTTCATCAGATGATCCAAATGCAAAATCAATTTTTGCAGGAGATGGAATAGTATCATCTTTAATTGGTCAAAGTTGGGAAAGATTCAAATTTGGAGGACAGCCAGGTTCTCAACAAACAGCATTTTATGTTAATTTAAAAGAAATACCAAATAATAAATTTGGTACACAAGCTGAAATTTATTGGGATGATGCATATTTAAATGCACAAGTAGGAGCTGTAACAAGAGGAACATATACATTAAAAATAACTGATCCAATATTATTTATTAAAAATTTTGTACCTGCAGTTTATTTATCAAATGGAGAAATATTTGATTTTGCAGATATGGATAATGATGCAGGAGCACAATTATTTAATGAAGTTGTAAGTAGTTTATCTGCAGCATTTTCAAATTATACAAATGATCCTGATAAAGGAAACCGTATAACAAGAATACAAGGAGATCAAGTTGGATTTGCAAAATCTTTATCACAAGCAGTAGAAGAAGCTTATCAATGGAAAACAGATAGAGGTCTTGAAATTGTTAAAGTTGCAATACAAGCTATTGAATATGATGAAGATACAAAAACATTATTAAGTGATGTAAAAAAAGCAGATGCATTATCAGGTGCAAGAGGAAATTCATTTATGCAACAATCTGTAGCTCGTGGATTCCAAGCAGCTGGTGAAAACGGTGGAGCCGGAAACATGGCTTTTATGGGAATGGGAATGAATGCAGTTGGTGGAGCAATGGGTGGATTACAACAACCTGTTCAACAACCACAAGAAGATCCAGTAGAAAAATTAAAAAAATATAAAGAAATGCTAGATGCAGGTCTTATTACACAAGAAGATTATGATGAACAAAAGAAAAAACTTTTGGGGGTGTAGAAGGTGGCAGATAATCAATTATTAAATAATAATGATGAGCCCAAAATTGTAAAAACAGATATAGGTTCAGAAGATGGACAAAATAAATGTCCTCAATGTGGGTCTACAGACATATCTATAAATGCTAAAACAGGTAAATTGAGATGTAATTTTTGTAGACACGAATTTGAACCTGAGAAAATACAGGGGATGGAAACAGATATATCAAAACTTGAAGGTGAAATAATGGGGTCAGGTACACAAGATATTGTTGAAGATACACAAAGTGTAATGACTTTCAGATGTAGCAGTTGTGGAGCAGAAGTTGTTATAGATACATCAGAGACAACACAAGCTAGATGTCACTGGTGTAGAAATACATTATCTGTTAATCAACAAATTCCAAATGGTACTATTCCTGATGTAGTGTTACCATTTAATCTAACAAAAGCAGATGCAAAAAAACAAATTGAAAATTTTGTTGGAAAAAGAAAGTTTTTTGCTCATCCAAAATTTAGACAAGAATTTACAACAGATAATATAATGGGAGTTTATTTTCCATATATGGTAGTTGATGTTAATTCACATGCTCATTTTTATGGACGTGGAGAACATGAAGTTAGAAGATACACTAGAGGAAGTGGAAGTAATAGTCAAACATATTATGATGCAGATTTATATGAAGTTGAACGTGAATTTGATTTAACAATAGAAGGACTAACAGTTGAATCAAGTTCAGATAAGTTAAAAAAACAATCTAATAAGACTAATAATATTATAAATTCTATTATGCCATTTGATATTGAAAATAGTGTAAAATATAATGCAAATTATTTGAAAGGATATACTTCAGAAAGACGTGATACAAATATTGAAGATTTAAAACCTATAGTTGATAGACAAAGTAAAGATATAGCAAGATTTGCTGCAAATGATACTTTGAAACAATATGACCGTGGTGTTAATTGGCAAACAGAACAATTAGATGTAAAAGGTAGACAATGGAAAACAGCATATTTACCAGTATGGTTATATAGTTATCAACAGAAAAAAGGTGAAAATAATAGTGTATTACATTATGTTGCTGTAAATGCAAGAACAAAGGAAACAATGGGTAGTGTTCCAATACATATGCCAAAATTATTTGGAGTTTCTTGTATTATAGAACTATTAGGATGGTTGGCTACTTTAGTTGTAGATTTTGATTATGAATGGTTATTCTTATTATCTGGATTTATATATTTCTTTATAATGTATTTTAGATATAGAAATTCAAATGCAAGACACCATCATGAAACAGAAACAAAGAAAAGATTATTTAATTTAAGTAAGATTGATAATTTAATTAAACATGAAAAAAATCTTTCAAATTCAAAAATACAAGGTGCTAATAATACTAAAGTTAGTGGTCAAAGTATAGGTGAAGCAATGTTTAATTCATTTACAAATATTAAATAATTTAATGTACAAGAAAGGATAAAAAATTATGAGAAAAACGAAATATTTAATTATGATTTTATTTGTTGGAATAGTATTATTTTTTATACCAAATATTTCAAATGCTGCTACAGAATACACATATTCAGATACAGAGCAAGGTATAGAATGGAGTTATCAATTAGATTCCAATAATAATGTTATAGAATTATACTGTAAAACAACAGGAAAAATAGGTGCAGTTACAATACCATCTACTATTGATGGAAAAACAGTAATTTCACTATTAGAGGGAAGTAGTATAAAAGGAGCATTTAAAGATTGTGCTGGAATTACAAATATTACAATACCAAATACAATAACAACTATAGGAAATTATGCATTTTATAATTGTACAGGTTTAAAAAGTCTAACACTTCCAGATAGTGTAACAAAAATAGGAAGATCTTCATTTTATGGATGTTCTGGAGTAACATCAATAGACTTTTCAAATCATATTACTTCAATAGACGAATATGCTTTTGAGGGATGTACAGGATTAAAGAGCTTAGTAATTCCAGATAGTGTGACAACTATAGGTACAGCAGCATTTAGAGAATGTAGTGGGTTAAAATCATTAACTCTTTCAAAAAATCTTACTAAAATAGCAGAGTCTACTTTTGAGGGATGTAGTGGACTTACAAGTGTTATTTTACCAGATTCAGTAACAACTATTGAGGGAAAATATGAAAATTTATATGGTTATGGTGCTTTTGGAAGTTGCAAAAACTTAAAAAAAGTATTAATTCCAGATAGTGTTGTAAGTATTGGTATAGGAGCATTTAGAGATTGTGATAATCTAACAATTTATGGTAATGATGGAATGACATCAAAAGAATATGCAGAAACTAATAAAATTCCTTTTGACTATATTGCAAATTGGGATAAAGCAGATGTAGGTACAGACATTACATCACCTATTGTTAAAAGTATACAAGTTACATATGCAAGTGTAATGAAGTATAATAGAGATACAAATAGAAGTATGTATATTGTTCCTGCAGGAGCAAAATTAGTAATAAATGTTACATTTAGTGAAAATATACAAGGAACAGAAGTACCTACTCTAACAATAAAATTTGGAGATGGTAAAAATATAAAAGTAACAGAAGGAACTGTTGCAGGAGATAAAATTACATATATATATACTGTAAAAAGTACAGATAAAGGAACTATGACTACAGTAGACTTTTCTGGTGGAAGCATCAAAGATACAGCTGGTAATGTAGCAGTATTAAGTTGCCCAGCATTAACAATTCAATATAATAGTGAAGATTTTGTGTATGCAAATGGAGATATAACAGATACAAGTAATGGAAGCAACAATAATAGCAACACATCTAATGGTAATAATAATTCAGGAGATAGTACTGTTAAACCAAGTACTTCAAAAGGAGATAATACAACAGCAACAGGAAAGTTACCACAAACAGGAATAGGTGTTGGTTTAGCTTTTGCAATAATCTTATTAATAGGCACATCTGTAATAATTTATAATAAATATAATAAATTAAGAGGCATATAGAGTCCTCAAAAGAGGAAGTAGGTGTCTACTTTCTCTTTTTTTAAGGAGAGTTTATGAATCAAATAATACAAATTGATGATAATAATGAATCAAAGACCAGAAAAAAGAAAATTTCAGTACCAATTATTGTAATATTTTTCCCATTAATTATCATTAGTATTTATATAGCATTTTCTTTTAAAACATATGCTAATGATGTAACAGAAGTTGCAAAAGAACAAGAAAATATTAGTGATAATATACCTGTTGTTGAATTAGCTGAAAATCAAGAAGAAAATAATCACGAAGAAACAGAAGAAATAGAAAATGAGCCTGAACAGCAACAGATTAGTGAACAAGAAGAGAAAAGTACAAAAGAGATTTCATATACTGCGAGTAATGGAGAAACATATAATATTATTGGAAAATTAAATATTCCTAGTTTAAATATAGAATATCCTATATTATCAACAAGTTCTACGGCTTTATTAAAAATCTCTTTAAATAGATATTGGGGTTCATATCCTAATGAAGTTGGAAATATGGTTGTAATAGGACACAATTACAAAAATAATAAATTCTTTAGTAATCTACCTAAAATAAATATAGGAGATGTTGTAAAAATATCTGATGTGAATGGAGAGACTTTAGATTATTTTGTCTATGAAACTGATATTATTGACCCATATGATAATTCTTGTACTAGTCAATTAACTAATGGGAGAAAAGAAATTACTTTAATAACATGTTATTATGAAAATGGTAATCCACATGCTACTAAGAGATTTATTGCTAAAGCTGTAGCAAATAAATAAATTAATTATATAAGAAAAAAACTCAGTAACTATTATGATTACTGAGTTTTTATTTGGTTGCGGAGGGTAGACTCGAACTACCGACCTTTGGGTTATGAGCCCAACGAGCTGCCAACTGCTCCACCCCGCGATGTATGAACTTTTAATATTATACTACCAAATATATAAAATTGTCAATACATTTTACAAAATATCTTTAACTATTATTTTTCAATTTGAGTAGAATCCCAAATATTAGAAAGATAAATTTTTTTATCTCCATTTTTATTCTTGCCAAGGTATACTTTTCCTGGTTTAATTTGGCCTGAAGCTAATCTTTTTTCTATCATATTAAAATATAATATTTCTTCTTCAGGATTATTCATATTTAAAGTTTGGAGAACTAAATCACTAAAATTTGCATACATAATATCTGTTCTTAAATCTTTTAAAGTATTTGGATTTAAGAATTTTGGGTCTATATTAGAAAAATAATCAAGTAGTTCTTTTGCCTTTACAAAATGTTCTCTATTAATCAAATTAGTAATGACTGTTTTTATACTCAAGTCAACATTACCATCAAATAAATTTATTAATTGTGTAACAGAATTTTTAGGAAATTTTATAGGAAAGTCATTTGCTCTTTCTTTTAAGATATTTCTAATTTGAATTAATATTTGATTTTTTTCTTGTTCTTCTGTTAGTGTAAATTTATTTTTAGTTTTTTTAGACATTCTTTCTTCAACTTCAGTATTAATTAATTGATTTGCAATTTCTATATCTAAAGTTCCTTTTGAAATATCTTGTAATATAGAAGCAATATTAGGAGATATTTCAAACTTGTTTTTTTCTAGAATTTTTTGGCTTTCTAATTTAAAAATTTTATTAGATAAAGTATCTCTTACTTGTGACAAAATAAATGAATTTTCAGAAGTCATTTGTGAAGAAACACATTTATAAAGTGAATGTAATTCTTCTAAATTATTAGTTTGTTTTAATTTTAAAATAACAAGATTAGAAAGCTGCCTTGAAATAGAAATTCTAATACAAGCTAATTTTTCTAATGGTTTAATAGTTCCTCTTGAATAAAAAACTTTTAAATTATCATATTTTAATGAATTAAGAAGTTTTTCAAGATACTCTATAGATAAAGGAAAAGAGATTATCTTATTTGTATTTTTAATAATTTGGTTTAGTGATTTATATATTTGAAAAGTATCAGATGATAAAGATAATTCATTAAGTATTTTTTCTATTTCTTTAAGATTATGTTCAACGATTTCTAATTGAGAATTAGATAATTCGTCAATATGAATAGCACTAGTAGTATTTTCTGAACATAATTGATTGTATTTTTTTCTGATTAGTTCTAATTTTTTTAAAGTATTATTATCAGATTTAGAAATTATATTTTGATACTTATTAGTTTTTTTATTAGTATATTTTGGTTCCTCTAGTAAAGCTGTTAGTTCATCAATAGGAATTTTTAATTCAAAAGATATTAAGTCAATACTGATACCATTTTTTAATAAGTTTTTTATTTGTTTAATTTCATTTTCTTCAATCATAATATATTAGTCCTTTTTATATAATAAAGCCATTATAACATAAAACAGCTTAAAATTCAATATAAAAGATGGGTAAAATACCCATCTTGTTCCCAAATATTAGAGTTTACAAGAAGCCATAATAACTTCGCGTAAATCAGAAAGAAAAGTTGTTAAATCAATTTTGGCACTGCTGTCATATTTACTTGCAAAGATATTGACCAAGTTAGAGTAATGTATTCTAACAGTAGTCTGCAGGCCTTCTGGAATAGAAGACTCTTTTAAAGTATCTTCAATCGAAAGACCTTTTTTAACAGCTATATTACTAATTTCAATGATATAGTTCTGTAAATCTTCTTTTAAAGATTTCAGACCGATTTGTTCCAAAATCATCTTGATTTTATCTTCTATAGATAATGAAGAATCAAGACTATTTAAGAACTTATCAAAACTCTGATTATTGGTAATACATTTCAGTTTGACTTCCTTGTTTTCAACTTTTTTTGGACGTCTACCTCTTTTTTTCTTTTCTTCAACAGGTCTTTTGGTTTCTGTTATTGTTGTAGAAGAGGTTGCTGAACTTTCGGAATTTTCATCCAGCTGATTACAACACATGCTGATAAGTTCACAATCGATCAATACAGATATAAGATCTTCTGGTGGATTTTCAGAAAAAGATAAGTCTAAGCTAAGGATGTCTTCTTTTAGACTAATTTTCTTCCGATCAACATTTGCCTTAAAAAAAGTTGAAATTACTTTTTTTTCTGCGTCCTCCTTTTTAAATTTTAAAGATGCCTGAAGATTAAACATAGTTGTTCTCCTTTCAAATGATATTTTAACAGGCTATATTTGGGTTTCCAAATGTTTTGGAATATGCCAATGTAGATATTATAGCACAACTTTACATAATATTCAATGTTTGAATAAAAAATAACTATAATAAAATTATAGCTATTTTTACAATTAATCTTGTTCTACATATTTGAATACATCTTCTTCAAAAAATTCAGTTAATGTAATTCCAAAACCTTCACAAATATGAAGCAGAGTGTCTAATTTAATTAATTCTGTTCTTTTATTCATAAAAGCAGCAAGTGTTGATATAGGAACACCAGAAGCTTTAAATAATGCCCAAAGACTCATATTTTTCTTTTTTTGATAATATTTAATTCTATCACGTACAGCATCTGATAAATACATAAAATCACCTCTTAAAAATAATATAATTGAGTATACCAGTAAAATTAACAATTATAGTCTAGCTAAATAGAGTAGCATATTGTTAATAAACATAGCATATAATATATAGATACTATAAATTTTAAATTATAACGTTGCAGAATAACACCGTTATAATCATTGTAAGAATTATAAAAGGAGAAAAATATGTTACAACGGAAAAAATCAAGGATTATAAATCAAATTGATAATACGAAAAATCCACAAACTTTAGCGAAATGGGCTAGTGTAAATGATTGGTCTATACAATTGGCAGTTGCTAGAAATCCATATACTACAGGTGAAACTTTAGAAAAATTATCACATCATGAAGATACTTTAATCAGGTATAAGGTAGCAGGAGCAATAAATGCATTTCCGGAACTATTAGATATTTTATCTAAAGATAAAGACTGGATAGTTAGGTGGGCTGTATTAAAGAATCCAAGGACAAGTAAAAAAACTAGAAAAATTTTATTGAATGATGAAATCTTACAAGGGAGATAAATAGGGGAATTACCCCTATTTTTTTAAATTAAATATTCTAAAAATAAAAATTAATAATATTAATTTATTAGGAGGTAAGAATGTTTTTAATATTTAATAAAGAAAAGATACAAACATATATTGTTTCAATATTAACAGTTTCAGTATTGGTAGCATTAGCTTTGGTGGGTCCAAATAAATCAATTCAAGTTTCAACTACAGAAAGATTATTACCTATATATAATGTAAAAACTGAAGAGAAAAAGATTGCATTTACAATGAACTGTGCATGGAATGCAGATGATATAGATAAAATTTTAGAAGTATTAAAAGAAAATAATGTACAAATAACATTTTTTATGGTAGGAACATGGGTAGACAAATATCCTGAAGCAGTAAAGAAAATAAGTGATGCAGGTCATGAGATAGGAAGCCATAGTAATACACATCCACATGTAGATAATTTAAGTTTGGAAAAAAACAAAGAAGAAATTTACCAGAGTGTAAGTAAAATAGAAAAGATAACAGGCAAAAAAGTAGAATTATATAGAACACCATATGGAGAATACAACAATATAGTAATAAAATCAATTCAAGAAGCAGGTTATTATCCAATACACTGGAATCTAGATACATTAGATTATAATGGGCTAACTGGGAATGAAATGTGGAATAGGATAAAAAATAAATTAGAAAATGGATCTATTATTTTAAGTCATAATGGAACTAAAAATACAGCTGATAGTTTAGATATGCTGTTAAAAAATATAAAATCTAAAGGATATGAAATAGTAAAAGTTTCTGATTTAATATATAAAGACAATTATTCGATAAATAATAATGGAACACAGATAAGAAATCAATAAACATAATAAGGCATAAAAAATATTATAATGGAAATACTTACAAAAGAATATATTAAGGAGAATGTTATGCCGATAATTGGAATAGTTGCCAAAAGTAAAGATATTCAAATAATTAGAAAAGATATAAATAATTGTGATATTAAATTAATAGAAATTACAGAAAACAGCATAAAAAATTTAAAAAATATAAAATTTGATGAAATTATTTTTTTAGAAAACATAAATATTAAAGATGAAACATATAAATACATGGAAGATATATTATCAAAAGTGAATTATTTAATAATAAATATGGATATACCAATAGATACTTTTAGAAAAATTAAAATAAAAAAGCCAATAAAATTGATAACATTTGGCTTTAATGCAAAAGCTACAATAACAATATCAAGTGTAAAACATGATAAAATTATAATTTTTTTGCAAAGAGAAATACAAAAATCTGATAAAAGTATATTAGAAATACAGGAAAAAGAATTAAAAATATCGGCACAAAAGAGTAAGAAAATCTATAATAATTTAACAGTTTTCATAATAAAAGAACTCCATAATTTATAAAAATGCCAAAAAATGAGCAAAAAATTAGAAAAAATTAACTTTTTATGTAGACAAAACCAAAAAAATGTTGTATAATAAAAAATGTAGAAAATTTAAAAAGAGAAAAACAAGAAGATAATTTACGATTGATAAATAAATAAAAAGATAGGGAGGAAATTAAATTGGATACAAATTATTTAGAAAACAACTACTTAACATTAGTAGGAAAGGTTACAGGCGAAAAAAGATTTAGCCACGAAATTTATGGAGAAAAATTTTACACATTTGATTTAGCAATACCACGTTTAAGTGGAAACGCAGACATTATACCAATAACAATATCAGAAAGATTAATCACTGATGATATGTTAACAGAAGGTAAAAAATTATTAATTAAAGGTCAATTCAGATCATACAATAGTTATGAAAATGAAAAAAACAGATTAATATTAACAGTGTTTGCAAAAGACATATTAGAAGTAAATGAACCAGAAAATGAAGAAGAAAATGAAATGGTAAAAAAGGAAGAAACAACAAACGAAGTTGTACTTATAGGTTTTGTATGTAAAAAACCTATTTATAGACAAACACCATTTGGAAGAGAAATATCAGATTTATTATTAGCAGTAAATAGAGCATATAATAAATCAGACTATATTCCAACAATAGCATGGGGAAGAAATGCTAGATTCTGCCAAAACTTAGAAGTTGGGGCACAAGTAAAAATAATAGGTAGAGTTCAATCAAGACAATATGAGAAAAAATATGAAGATGGAACATCAGAAATTAAAGTAGCTTATGAAGTTTCAGTATGTAGTTTAGAATTACTAAATGAAGAAGATTCTGAGAAAAAAGAAGAAAATGAAAATCAAGAAGCTATATAATATAAATAAAAAAAAAGTACTTCATTGAAGCACTTTTTTTGTTTTGTTATTTTTCCATCCATACTGCATAAACTCCGGCTCTGCTATATCCATCATATGCATTTAAATTAGTATAAATATGTGTACCAACCCAGTAGCTACCAGATATATTTTGTATATTTAAAGTATGAATGTTTGTACCAACTTTTTCTTCTGGAGAAGAACCTTCTGAACTTCTATAAATTCCATATTCTTGAGATGCTAAGCATTGTCCTCTTTGGACTACTCCATACCCATAATAGTTTTTATCTGAATTTAGCCCATTATAAATACCTACTTGCATTCCAGAAATAGCATATACATTATTTGCATATTTGCTATTATTAATATAGAAATCAGACCAAATCAAGAAATGCATATATTTGTAATCAGTTACATTTATTTGATTATTAAATATAAGTCCAACAGCTCTATTTCTTTTACTTGAATTTGCAAAACTTGAATAAGTAGCAGTATTTTCAAGACTTACTCTATTACCATAATTGTCACGAACCATAACACCAGAACCATTTCCTAACCAGTCACGTCCACAAGGATATACAGCTTCCATAATATTATATGAACTAGTTAAACTTGTATTTGTATAGCCATTACTACTTAAAATAAATGTTATAGTTTTAACATTTGATGTTGTTATATTACCAGCATTATCTTTTACTTGCATTTTTATATTATAAGTTGTAGCTGATGGAAGATCAGACAACTTATATCTTCCACTAGATTGCCATCCAGTGTAAGAACTACCATTATTAGTACTAAATCTATATCCAGATATTCCACTACATCCATATTGAGTAGTTGCACTTTTATCTGTTGTACTACCAGATAAAACCATTCTAGCATCATCAGTTATTAGACCAGCTGAAGGTGTAAAGCTATTTGGTGCAGATTTATCAATATTTGTTACTGAATAAGAAGCTTGATTTCCGGTTTGACCAGTACTATCTTTTAATCTAGCATACATTTTACCATTTTGAGAAAATGTTATAGGATTTGTTGTTCCCCAAGTTTTACCATCTGTACTTGTTTGTAATGTATACCCACTGCTATTTGCAGTTGCTTTTACAGTTAAATTTTGATTTGTCCAAGATCCTGTGCTTGCAGATAAGCTTACACCAGGTACAGCGCCTGTCGTAGTTGAACTAGTTACAGTTGTTATATTACCAGCTATATCTTTTATTTGAATTGCTATATTATATTTTGTTTTTTGAGCTAAACTTGTAAATGTATATGAGCCTTTAGATTGCCAAGCACTATAAGAGCTACCATTATTACTACTAAATCTATATCCAGATATTCCACTTTTTCCATATTGAGAAGTTGCTGCTGAGTCATCTGTACTTATTTCTGTTTTAATACTATTTGTAGTTGCACTTAATTTTGGTGTAGCAGATTTTGGTGCAGTTTTATCAATTATTGTTACATTATATGATGCAGTTTTTCCAACTTGTCCAGAACTATCAATTAATCTAGCATACATTGTACCATTTTGAATAAATGTTATAGAATTTGCATTTTTCCAACTTTTATTATCTGTACAAGATTGTATTGTATATCCTGTAGTTGAACCATTAGATTTAGCTGTTACGACTACATTTCCATTTGTCCATGTTGTTTTATCAGCACTTAATGAAACATCAGGGATTGTTTCTGTTTTTATAGATTTCACTTCACTTATTAAGCCATCTCCATTTTTTACCCATAAATAATATGTAGTTGATTGAGTTAATGGAGAAATTACTTGTGTAATAGATGTTTGATTAGTTACACTTATAAATTTTATTGGTGTTTCATTTGTGGTTGATATTGCATATCCTGATATTCCTGTTTCATTATCATGGGCTTGTATCGTTATACTAGATGATGTAGCTGTAACAAGATCTATAATTGGTGGTGTTGCATCTTTCCAAACTGCATATAATGTTATATCTATTCCACCATTATATGTAGAACCTGGTGTATATGATACTTCTTTTGATGAAGAAGATGTTGCCCAACCTTCAAAATTATAATTATCTTTATTTGGTTCATCAGAAGCAATTATTGTAGGATAACCTACCCTATTATATTGTTCATTTGGAGCATTTTTTCCACTATTTGCATCATATGTTATTACATAATAATCATATGTTGGCTTTTCTGTTTCTTCTGATAATCCAATTATATATGAATTACCTGTATTTTCAAATATAACTTTTACAAATTTTGTTGCATTTTCTGTAGTTGCTATTGCTTTTGTTTTTTCTTCTTCTGTTACATTTTCATCAATATAATATTCTTTGGTGTGTTTGCTCATATATGTTTTAAAAGAATCCAATGTTAAGTTACTATTTGCTATTCCTTCATTCATTTCCATTTGAGTATATGCTAGTCTGATTACATTTTCTTCTTCAGCAGCTGTTTCAATTTTTGAACTCGATTGAGTTTTATCAAGTGTTCCATCATTTTTTAGAGTACCTATTGATATTCCTGCTAATATAAGAATTACTATAACAGTTATAGCTAAAGCAATTAAAGTAACACCTTTTTCTTTATTACTTTTCATTTGTAAATACCTCCTTTTATATATAATTATTTTAATTGATTTGAAGTCATTTGTAAATACTATAATAAGTAATTTATTTATATAATAATTAAAAAAATTATATTTACAAAAAAGCGAAAAAGAATTATAATTAAAGTGTAAAAAAGGGAGGAACTAATGAAGAAAAAATATGAAACAGGAGTAACACTAATAGCACTAGCAATTACAGTAATAGTAATATTAATATTGGCTGGTATTTCTATAGGAACTTTAAAAAATGATGGAACACTTGATAAAACTCAATCAAGTGCAAAAATTGAAACAGCTGCTGAAGAAGAAAATGTAATCAGATTAGCATATACTCAAATGGAAATGAATGAAGGAATAGCAAATAGTAACTTAACATTGGATTCTTTTAAAACATATATGAGCAAACACACCAAAGAATATTATATTGATGAAAATGTAACAGAAGAAGAAAAAACAAAAGCAATAGCAACTACAGAAAATGCAACAAAATTTGTAAAAGTTATATTTGAAAATACAGGTAATTCATATATAATTGGATTATCAGAAGAAACAGAAAAGCCAACATATGATTATTATGTAATAACATATATTGCAAATAGTGGAAAAAATGCTCCAAATGAACAATATAATAGGGTAGGTTATCCTACTAATATAACATCACAAGAACCAACTAAAACAGGATTTGATTTCTTAGGATGGTCACTAGCTTCAACATCAAAAGAAATATCATATACACCTGGCTCTACATATAGTGATGGAATAAATATAACATTATATGCAGTTTGGAAAGACTCAACACCACCAATTATAGATGATACTAAAACAACTTCAAATAGTATAACATTTATTGCACATGATAATGAAACAGGAATATCAGGATATGCAATATCTAAAACTCCAGATATGCCAACATCATTTAATACTATAACAAATAATACATCAATAATAACTCAAACAATTTCAAATTTACCACAATCAACTACATATTATATATGGGTAAAAAATGGAGAAAACATGATAAGTGAAGTTAAAGTTGTAAAAACTGAAACAATACCTGATGTTTCATTAAGTGCTGATAAAACAACTTGGACAAATGGAAATGTAATAGTAACAGCAAGTACAAGTACAAGAGAATATACACTTCAAACAAGTACTAATGGAACAACATGGGGAACAACTAATCCAATAACATTTACTCAAAATGGAACAATGTATGCAAGATTAATAGACAGTACAGGTCAAACAGGAAAACATGCATCATATGTTGTAAAAAATATAGATAAGACACCACCATCAAGTAAGATAAGTGTAAATAATGAATATAAAAAGGGAATATATAATGTAACATTAACTGCTACAGGACAAGATAATGCATCAGGGGTATCAGAATATCAATTTTATATAGATGGAGTATTAAAAAATACGGTAAAAACATCAATTGGAACAGCAGAATATAAATATTCTGAATCAATGAGTCAAAGTAAAAAATGTTATGTAATTGTAAAAGATGCTGCTACAAATCCTACTAAATCTGCAGAAGCACCAATAACAAAAATAGAAATAGGTGATTATATAGACTATAGTCCAGATTCTACAGCACAAACTACATATTCAAAAAGTAAGCTTACAAAATCAATAACCGGTTCAAGTAATAACGGAGTTGATTTTAAAAGAAATTCATTAAAGTGGAAAGTATTAAGAATTTATAGTAATGGAAGTATGGATTTAATTGGAGATACAACAAGTGAAATCTTATATTTGAGAGGAGCATCTGGGTATAATAATGGAGTATATATAATGAATGACATATGTAAAACTCTATATAGTAGAAGTGGAATAACTGCAAGAAGCGTAAATTATGAAGATTTCGACAAATGGTTAACTACAGCAGGAAAAAGTGCTAGAGATAATTATAAAAATGAAGGAACTCAATACGGAAAAACCAAGACATATACAAGTAATTTATATTATCCTGACTTATATAGATATGAAAAAGGTGCAGGAATAAGCTCTGGAAGTGTTGGCTCAGGTACACTAGAAAAGAGTCAAACATATAGTGGATATTCAGGTGGTATAACATATAATACATCGAATACAGCTAGTGGAAAATTAACTATTACAGAAACATATTGGGATACAGATTTAAATAGTACAAACTTTGGAGATGGAGCAAAGGCACTACGTAATAGACCATCTTATTGGGTTGCATCACGTAATGTTGCATGTTTGAACATAAATGTACATTTTGGATTACGTAATGGAGGAATATATTTGTATGGAAATGGTTTATATTTTTCACATAATGCTGAAGATGAATTAGACTATCCTGTTAGACCAGTTGTACAAATAAGTGGAACATCAGTTAAAACAAGTGATAATGCTACAAGTAGTTCTGGAGTAGCACATCATATAAATCAATATTAATGAAATATAAAAATTAAAAAAAAGGAGGAACTATGAAAAACAAATGCCAAAACAATAAAGGAATAACCATAATAGCTCTAGCAGTAACAGTAGTAATATTGATAATATTAGCAGGAATAGGAATAGCAGCATTAACAGGAGATAATAGTACAATAAAACAAGCACAAAAAGGAAAAGAAGTAACAGAAATAGAGCAAGAAAAAGAAAACTTAAATTTAGCAGTAGTTGGAGCATTAGAGAAAGATCAACATTCAATGTTAACAATAAGTGCAAGAGATGACTTTAAAAAAGAATTAGATAAATATATAGGAGAAGATAAATATGAATTAGGATATGATGTAAGTAAAGAACAATATAAAGTAACATATACAGAAAGTGGTAGAATGTATTATGTTGATACAGGAGGAAACTTACAAGGAAATAGTGTAATGTTTGGATATGAGCCGAGTGGATGGACAAATGAATCTACAAAAGTAACAATAGTAGAGACAACAAAATTACATGAAATCCAATATAAAACAGAGAAAAAAGGACAAGATGGAGAAGTAGATGACTGGACAGAATATACAGGAACAATAACATTAAAAAGAAATCAAAAAATATATGTAAGATTATTAGACAAAGCAAATGGAGAAGTAGTAGAAACAGGAGAAGGAAAAGATAATAGTGATTTAGTAGGAAAAGTAGAAAATATAGATAAAATAAGTCCAGTGATAAAAAATACATCAATAACAAAAACAACACATAGTATAACAGTATCAATAATAAGTGAAGACGGAGAAGAGACAGAAGATTATGGAAAGAGTGGAATAAAAGAATATAGATTTAGTAAAGATAGAGGAGTAACATGGACAGACTGGCAAGAGAGTTCTTCATATGCATTTATAGATTTAAAGCAAACAACAGATTATAATGTAAAAGTAGAAGTAAAAGATGAAGCAGGAAATGTAGGAAGTAAAGAAGAAAGAGTAACAACAGAAACAGTTCCAGGACTAGTAAAAGATAGTAATGTAGTATTTAAGTCAGAACCAAGTGGATGGACAAATAATAGAGTAGTAGTAACAACAACAGTAACAACAGGAGATAAATACACAATAGAAACAAAAACAGGAGATACAGATTGGGAAGAAGGAAATGTACAAACATATGGACAAAAAGGAACAATGTATGCAAGATTAAAAGATAGTATAGGGCAAGTAGGAAGTTATGCAAGTTATAATGTATCAAATATAGATAAAATAGAGCCACAAGAAGTAAATCCTAGAATAACAGTAACAACAAATAGTATAAAAATAGAAGCAACGACAGATGATGGAAATTCAACAGTAGAATATGGAAAGAGTGGAATAGGAGGATATAGATTCAGTATAGATGGAGGAAATAACTATACAGAATGGCAAACAGTAGGCTCATATACATTTAAAAATTTATTACAAGCAACAAGTTATGAAACAAAAGTGCAAATAAAAGATAATGCAGGAAATATAAGAGAAGTAGAGAGAAGTTTAGCAACAGAAGGAGTACCAACAGCAGAAGGAAATATAACATTCCAAGCAAGTGAGACGAAGTGGACAAATAAAGATATAACAGTAACAGCAAGTGCAAGTAAAATAGGATATACAATAGAAACAAGTACAGACGGAGAGAAATGGAGTACAACAAATCCAATAACATTTAAAACAAATGGAACGATGTATGCAAGACTAGTAGATAGTGAAGGACAAAGTGGAAAAACAACAAGTTATGATGTAACAGTAATAGATAAATTAGATCCAGAGAAAGTAGAAGTATCAATAGAATCAACACCAAATAGTATAACAATAAATGCAACAGCATTTGATGCAGTGCAAACAAAAGAGTATGCAGAGAGTGGAATAGATAGATATAGATTTAGTACTGATGAAGGAGCAACATGGTCAGAGTGGAGATATGGAACATTATATGTAATTACAGGATTAGAGTCAGAGAAAACATATAATATAAGTATACAGGTAGAAGATAGAGCAGGAAATATGAAGACATTTGAAGGATATACAGCAACAACAGGAAGTATACCAAATGCAGAAATAAAAGCAGATATAACAGAATGGACAAACGGAAGTGTAACATTAACAGCAAGTACTAAAGAATTAGGATATACAATAGAAACAAGTTTAGATTCCAAGATATGGGAAGAAGTAGAGACGAGAACATTTACAGAGAATAAGCAAACAATGTACGCAAGATTAGTAAGTTCAGAAGATGAAACAGGAAATTATGTTTCATATACTATAACTAATATAGATAAAACAGCACCAGAGATTACAATTACAGCTAATCCAGCAAGTCCAAAAACAAAAGATGAACAGGGGTCAATAAATATAATTGGAAAAGATGAAGATAGTAAAATACAAAAAATAGAATGGTATTATAAGAAAGATACAGCAGAAAAATATGAAAAATTTGATGAAGAAGTTTACAAAGAAGGAACTGAACAAATAAATAATAATAAGATATTAAATATATTAGAAAATTCAAAAGTATTTAGTATATATGCAGTAGCATATGATTTGGTTGGAAACAGTAAAGAATCAAATACTATAGAATTAAATAATGAATGTGTATTAGCAGAATTATATTCTGGACCAGATAAAACAGAATACATTGCTAATGAACAAATAGATTATAAAGGAATTAAAATAAAAGTTTATTATGGTTATTCAAAGCCAGAAATAATTGATGGAACTCAATATGCAACATCTACTGAGAATACAGATGCTTCAAATGGTGAAAGATATAAAATTAAGGTAAAATACAATGATAATTATACATTTAATATAACGACATATAAGTATAATTGGTATATGCTAAAAAAAGATGTAGATGGAAAAACTTATACAATATGGTATTACTATACAGAAAATGGTAAAAAATTAACAGGAGGAGATCATTATCTACCAAATAATGCACGTGATAGTAATTATTCATGGTTTTATTTTAAAAGTGATGGAACAATGTTTGAAGGCTGGAGAAAAGTGAACTCAGAATATAAATATTATATAGGAAATGCTCCAATGACATCAGCATATCTAAAAGATGGAAAAGAATATATGGAGAAAAACAAACTTACACATGGTTCAATGATAAAAAATAATTGGGCAGAAATTATGACAAATGGTGAATATAAATGGTATCGTTTTGATAATGATGGATATATGTATAAATCAAAATGGTTACAATTAAATAATATATGGTATTATTTTAAAGATAGTGGCGCAATGTGTAAATCAGAATGGTTACAACTAAATAAAGTATGGTATTACTTTAAAGAAAGTGGTGCAATGTGTAAGAATGAAAGTATAACATTAAATGGAAAGACATATAATTTCAATTCTAGTGGAGCATGTACAAATCCATAATAAAATAAAAAATAGAAAACACTAGTGTTTTCTATTTTTTTCTGGTATAATAACAATACTGGAAAAAAATTGAAAGGTATGATGTAAATGAACAAGAAAAAAATATTTAATATATTAGCAATAATACTAATAGCAATATTTTGTATAAGCTTATCTCCAAAAACATTACAAAATGATACATTTTATACAATAAAAATAGGAGAGCATATAATTCAAAATAAAGAAATTGATATGGTAGACCCATTTTCATGGCATGAAAATCTAGAATATACATATCCACATTGGTTATATGATGTAATGATATATCTAATATATAGTATAGGAAACATGACAGGAATATATATATCAACATGTATATTTTCAATAATTTTAGGAATAGCAATATATAAAACAAACACTAAATTGGCTAAAAATCAAGTATTATCATTTATATTAACAATAGGTTCATTATATTTATTAAGAGACTATATAGCTGCAAGAGCACAATTAGTATCATATACATTATTTGTACTACAAATATTTTTTATAGAAAAACTAATTGATACAAAACAAAAAAAATATGGTGTAGGTTTACTAATAATATCAATATTAATAGCTAATTTACATTTAGCAGTATGGCCATTCATGTTTGTATTATATTTACCTTATATAGGAGAATATGTCATAGCAATAATTCAAGAAAAATTAGCAAAAAAATTTAATAATCAAACAAAACAAGGAGAAAAAATAACAGTAATAAAAAAAGATGGAACAAAATTATTAATTATATTTATGATAATTAGTATATTATGTGGTTTATTAACACCATTAGGAACAACACCATATACATATCTAATAAAAACGATGCAAGGTAATACAACACAAAATATAAATGAACATCAACCACTAGTATTAATAAATAGTACAGATATAATATGTGTATTAATTATATTAATAGCAGTATTAACATTTACAAATGCAAAGATTAGGCTAAATGATTTATTTATGTTAGGTGGATTAATATTTTTAATGTTTTATTCCAAAAGACAAGCATCAATACTATCAATAGTAGGAGTATTAGCTTTAAATAGATTAATATATAATTGGATGGTATCTTGGCTTGGAGAAGATATTGATGATAAATTAGTAAATGCTTTTACAAGTAAATTTGGTGCTTTTATGATATCTGGAATAGTAATTATATTAAGCATGTATTTTATAAAAGGAAAAGTAAAATCAGAATATATTGATGCAAAAACATATCCTGTAAATATGAGTGATTATATAATAAAATATTTTGAAGAAAAAGGAACAGATTTATCAACAATAAGATTATATAATGAATATAATTATGGAAGTTATTTATTATATAGAGGTATACCTGTATTTATAGACTCAAGAGCAGATTTATATTCACCAGAATTTAATGAAGGAGTAGATGTATTTACAGATTTTATAGAATGTTCAAATTTATCAAAATATTTTGGAGACACATTTAAAAAGTATAATATTACACATGTAATTTTATATAAAAATTCTAAAGTAAATATGATAATACAAAAAACAAAATTAAAAGGATATAAATTATTAAATCAAGATGATAATTTTGTATTTTATGAAATTGAAAAATAAGGAAGAATTATGATGATAAGATATATAGTAGAAGAAAAAGATAATGGAAAAAGATTAGATGCTTATATTGCAAGTCAAAATACCGAAATAACTAGAACATCAGCACAAAGATTGATACAAGAAGAACATATATTAGTAAATGGAAAAAAACAAAAAGTTGCATATAAAGTTACAGCAGGAGATGAAATTATACTAGAAGAAGTTGAAGCCAAACAAATAGAACTAAAGGCACAGGATATTCCTATAGATATTATATATGAAGATAAAGATATAATAGTAGTTAATAAACCTAAAGGGATGGTAGTACATCCTGCAAATGGAAATCCAGATGGAACATTAGTTAATGCAGTAATGGCAAAATGTGGTGATAGTTTATCAGGTATTGGTGGAGAAATAAGACCAGGAATAGTGCATAGATTAGATAAAGATACATCAGGTTTAATTATAGTAGCAAAAAATGATAAAGCACATGTAAAATTAAGTGATCAGTTGAAAAATCATGAAATAAAGAAAACATATATTGCACTTGTAAGAGGTGTAGTAAAAGAAAATGAAGCAACAATAGATATGCCAATAGGAAGAAGTACATCAGATAGAAAGAAAATGGCTGTAACTAAAAATGGAAAAAATGCAGTAACACATATAAAAGTATTAAAAAGATATAATAAATATACATTATTAGAAATTAATATTGAAACAGGAAGAACACACCAAATACGTGTACATTTATCACATATAGGATATCCAATAATAGGTGATTATATATATTCAAATGGCAAAAATGAATTTGGTGTTGTAGGACAATGTTTACATGCTAAAAAATTAGAATTTTTACATCCGATAACAAATAAAAAATTAGAATTAGAAGCACCATTACCAGACTATTTTGAAAAAATATTAAAAGAATTAGAAGAACAAAGCGACGTAGTCGCCCTTTGTTCTCGCCCGATTTGAGTTTTCGACTATAAGGAGAAAATCTCAAAGGGCTAGCGATTGTAGCTTTTATATAATAGGAAAGTAGAACTTTCCTATTATATAAAATACCGGCAAGAGAATCTTGCCGGAGAATCTATATAAAGCCTTTTAGAAAAGTAAAAGGAATTAATATATATTATGCAAATAATAATTAAATAGTACATATAATTCTAAAAAAGGAGATATAAATATAAATGGAAGAAGAAAGACTACAAAAATATTTAGCAGAATGTGGAATTGGTTCAAGAAGAAAATGTGAGGAATATATTTTACAAGGAAAAGTAAAAATAAATGGAAAGCTTGTTACAGAATTAGGGGTAAAAATATTACCACAAAAAGATAAAGTGGAATTTGAAGGAAAAGAAGTAAAAAAAGAAAGTAGATTAATATATATATTATTAAATAAACCAATAGGATATGTAACAACAGCTGAAGACCAATTTTCAAGAGATACAGTATTAGATTTAGTAAAAGTTAGAGAAAGAATAGTTCCAGTTGGAAGATTAGATATGTATACATCAGGTGCTCTAATATTAACAAATGATGGAGAATTTGTATATAAAGTTACACACCCTAAACATGAAATAAATAAAACATATACAGTTACAGTAAAAGGTATAGTAGAAAAAGATGATGTGGAAAAACTAAAAAATGGTGTTAAAATAGATGATTATATAACAAAACCTGCAAAAGTAAAAATTTTAAAAACTGATTTTGAAAAAAATATTTCAAGACTAGAAATAACAATACACGAAGGAAAAAATAGACAAGTAAGAAAAATGTGTGAATCAATAGGAAAAAAAGTTATAGCATTACATAGAAGCAAAATTGGAGAAATTGGTGTAAAAGACTTGGAATTAGGAAAATGGAGATATTTAACTAAAAAAGAAGTAGATAAATTATTAAATAATAAATAAAAGTAGTTGAAAAATTCAAATTATAAATATATAATTATATCAGACTAAAGAAAAAGGAGTAAAAACAAATGAAAATAGAAAAAGGACAAATTGTAGAAGGTACAGTTACAGGCATAAAGCCATATGGTGCATTTATTGAATTAGATAATGGACCTGTAGGTTTAGCATTTATAGAAGATTTATCTGTTGTAAGAATAAAATCACCAGAGGAGAGAGTTCAAGTAGGCCAAAAAGTAAAATGTATGATAAAATCAATAAATGAAGAAAATGGAAAAATTAATTTATCATATAAAGATTGCTTGGGAACATGGGAGGAAAATGCACAAAAATTTAAAGAAGGTATGACTGTAAAAGGAATTGTTAGAAATACTGAAAAAAATAATAATGGTATCTTTATAGAATTAACTCCTAATTTAGTAGGAATGACAGAATATACAAAAGAATTAGAATATGGTCAAACAGTTGATGTTTGCATAAAAAAGATTGTACCAGAGAAAAAGAAAGTAAAATTAGTTATAGTTTAAATAAATTATAAGGAGGGATTAGAGATGGTTGAAGATAACCAAATCAGAGCACAAGTATCACCATTTGCTATAAGAGAAGGTGAAATAAAAACAT